>MVQZ01000290.1 GCA_002067565.1 Methanobacterium sp. PtaU1.Bin242
CCTATTATTTCCAAAATCAGAGAAGCTGAAGGACTAATAGTGGGTTCACCCGTCTATTTCGGTACTGCCCGGGGTGATATAATGTCCGCCCTGCAGAGGATTGGAATGGTGTCCCGTGCGAATGATAACTTCTTATCCTGGAAAGTTGGAGGACCAATTGCCGTCGCTCGGAGAGGAGGACAAACTGCTACGATACAGGAGATGTTGATGTTCTTCTTTATCAGTGATATGATTGTGCCTGGCTCCACCTACTGGAATATGGTCTTTGGATGGGCTCCGGGAGAAGCACAGGACGATGATGAAGGTATGGAAACCATCCGCAGATTCGGATATAATGTAGCTACTTTAATTAATAAAATTAACGAATAGGAAATGTGGATAGAAACTCAAGCTTTTTCCTTAGTGTTAAATTCGATTATTAAATATTTAAAAACCAAATACTGATTAAAATGACCAAAGAACAGCTTTATAAAAAGTTTGCAAAATATTATGACCAGATCTATGAAAAGATGGACCATGTTAAGGAATGTGAATTTATTGAATGGGCAGTGAATCAGCACCAAAACTGTGACGGTAATAAGCTCCTTGATGTGGCCTGTGGAACCGGGAGACATGCTGATCTACTTAAAAACAGATTTAAAATTGTAGGGGTGGATCTGAACCCGGAGATGCTTAAGATAGCCCAGAATAAAGTACTAGATGTTGAGTTTACAGAAGGAGATATGAAGACTCTGGATTTAAAAGAAGAATTTGATGTTATAATCTGCATGTTCAGTGCCATGAACTACAACACCACTCTAGATGAATTAAAGGCCACTTTAAAAAACTTCTATAACCATCTGTATGAAGGTGGAATTCTGATCTTTGATCTGGGTATTAATCAGGAGAACTGGATTGAAGGCTTAGTCAGTGTGGATACTGTGGTTGATGAGAAATTTAAACTGGCCCGTATCTGCCAGTCCCATCTGGAAGAGGGAATATTCAACGCAAACTTTGTTTTCTTAATAAAAGAAGATGGAAAAGTGGACTTTGATATTGATCAACATAAACTGGGAGTTTTCCCCATTGAAGATGTTATTAACCTTATGGGGAAAACTGGTTTTGAAAACTTCATATATACAGATTTCACCCAGAAGAACTGGGATGTCCTTTCAGGCGATCGGCCGGTTTTTGTAGGGGTAAAATAATCAAAAAATGGGAAGATTTGAATATGAAAGTAGCTGTGGCTGTTTCAGATAATGAAAAATTCAGCGAACACTTTGGAAGAGCTCAGAAATTCCGGATATACGAATTTAATGGGGAGAATATGAAATTTCTGGAGAGAAGAGATTCACCCAAAGAAGCTGGGGAGAAACATCAGTGGGGAAAGTCATTAATGGTTATAGAAGATTGTGATGTGGTTATATGCCTGCAAATCGGTATAACGGCTAAACCAGGTTTGAAGAAGATGGGTAAAACTGTGGTGGAAGATGAAGGTACTGTAGATGATGTTTTAAACCGCTACATTAAACATTATCAGTTTATGAATAAACCCTTATAAAAATGTGATATAAATTATCCTGATTCTAAATAGGATATATTCACTCTTATTTTTGATATTCTCCAATTTTACCTGAAAATCATCTTCAAATAGAAATTTAATAATGTTCACGAAGGCTTTTGGAGCATAAAACAAAAATTTTAAATTTTTTTAATTATTCTAAAAAGATTTGTAATAATATTTTAAATGAAAAATTGGAAAACTTCAATAAATTGGAAAATTCTGACCTAATACATTACTTTATATGCTTTTAAACTCAATATTATCTTGGCCATAATTTTAAGGGCCACAATTGGAAGTGATAAATTTGTTTGGAAATAACTATGGTGATGAGAGAAGAGATAATAGAGGAAATTCAGCTCCTGTTAATGAAGGAGAGGAATATGATGTAAAAATTGAAGACACCGGTAGAGATGGAGATGGAATTACCCGTATAGAAGGTTTTGTTATTTTTGTTTCCGGTGCCAAAGTAGGCGATGAAGTTAAAATTAAAATAAACTCCACCAGAAGAAATTTTGCTTTTGCCGAAGTAGTGGAATAATTCTAAATTTATGAAATATCTAAATTTATGAATATATTTTGAGTTTTCTTGAAATTAATTAAAAGGTATTCTTTTATTGATTTCTTGGAAAATTTTTTTAAATATTATACTTCAGATTAAACTGCATCAAAATGGAGGAAATTAATATGTCAGATGAAAATGTAGTGTACATAGGAAATAAACCACTGATGAATTATGTATTAGCTGTAGTGACTCAAATGAACAATGGATCGTCTGAAATAATGTTGAAAGCCAGAGGAAGATCGATAAGTAGAGCAGTTGATGTTGCTGAAGTTGTAAGAAACAAGTTTATATTAGATGCCGAAATTGGAACAATTAATATCAGTACAGAAGAGTTATCAAACAGAGAAGGATCAAACAGTAATGTTTCAGCCATTGAAATACAGTTAACAAATAAATAGCTGTGAAACTCCTAATCTTTTCACTGAAACTCCTAAAATATTTTTAGAGCATATAAGCCTAAATAATGCTCTATAATTAAACTTTTATTAAAAAATTGAGTTGATAAAATGTCAAAAGTATCAGGAACTAACAAAAGAACAAGACAAAAGAAGAACTACAAAAAACCAGGAAGTAAAAGAGGACGAGGAGTAAAAAAAGTTAGCTCTTAAACATTTATTTGGCTTTAATTGGTATTTTCTCGAATTATTTTTATTTGGCAATTTTTCATTTATTTTAATTAAAATTAGAGACTTATTTTATCTGTTGATCCCTAATTACTTGCTTTTTTTGGACCAGCACCATAATATTTATTAAACAACGATCAAACGCTACAATATTTACTAAACTACTCTTTGGGATGGATCTCACCTAATATAGCTGATTTTATTACTTCACCATGACAGGGAAGTGGATCACACCAACAAATAAGCGTTAATTCTCCTTTATCCTTATATATCCTTTGTAATCTTCGGATTTCCTTCCATTGTTCGCTTTCTTCTGGAAGTGATTTAATATATTTTTCAAATTTATCAACCAGCCTCAATTTCGACTCTTCATTTACCGGGCCGGTGAATGGGTTTTTTAAAGGTGAAGCTTTAAGTTTATAATAATAGTTATATCTTCCAATATACTCCCCAGGACCTTTATATTTGGAGTACTTCTTAATTTCAATCATAAAATCACCTTCTTTCTCTTAAAAATTACCTTTATTATTATAATAATCAAAAATGAAAACAAATAGCAAATAGAGCTAAATATAGCCTTCATTTAAAATTCACATCAACACTTAGTATATCGTTCATAGCTATTGTAAGTATCCACCATGATGAATTCTTATTAAAAAAATGTTTTCCTAAAAAAATTTAATTCTACAAAAGCAATAAAATGATATCAATTATTTAACAATGATTTATCATATCATCCAGTAGATCTTTCCATTATCACCTTCAATCTGCCGCCGCATACATTGCAACTGGCCCAAATGTGAATATCTCTAAAATTATCTCTGCATTTACAGCATTCCATGTCATAAAGTTTATTTTCCAAATTAACAACTCCTCATTTTTATTGCAGAGAATCAAAGGTTATATGTCAAAAAAAATAGTTGGTGGGTGAATAATTCCCTGTAATCAGAATTTACAAAACACTATTTGTTCTTGGGAATATAAATAAATTTGTATAATCCATTTTTCTTCTAATTATTAAATCAGATCTGTAATATTTTTAAATCATGGATACAATAACTTAAAAGTTTTATATACTGGTGTGGTGATGAGAAATTTGTTTTTAAATGATGATTTTCTGGTTATAATACCCTAGATAATTTAAATCAAGATATGGCTATAAAAATACAGTTTTGATTAGAAAATTTTTATAAATATTATTTAACATTATTATTCTCAAAAAACCATGCTAATACTTCTCCAGAAGTAATTCAACCTCTTCATCTAAATTAAGATCTCCCAATACCCCTATTTCTGTTTTTTTAACTGCAATATATGCTTTTGTAAGATTTAATCCCATGGCACTGCTGATTATTTTATCTTTTTCAAGTTCTGTTATTGCTTCTTTTAAAGCAGAAGGTAAAGGTTTGATTTTACTGTTTTTACCCGATATATCAGCAGGATCATCTTGAACTGGTTCTGGAAGTTCCATTTCCTGTTCTATTCCATCAAGCCCAGCTGCAATTACCGCTCCCCATGCCAAATAGGGATTGGAGGATGCATCTATTGTTTTTAATTCAAAATGTTTAACTCCACCATCATTTTCCCGGATGGCCCGGATGGCTGCTTCTTTATTATCAATTCCCCAGCACTGAAAAGCCCCAACCCAACCATGAGGCATGATTCTTCGGTAAGAATTAGGGGTAGGGGTAGTTATAGCCATAAGAGCAGTTAGATGATGTAAAATTCCTGCTATAAACTGTCTTCCCCTTTCTGAAATCCCATAGCGAGCATGGGGATCTGAAAGGATGTTTTCACCCTCTTCCCACAGGCTAAGATGCAGATGACATCCGCTACCTGATTTATCTGCAAAAATCTTGGGAAGAAATGAAGCTATTAAACCATACTTACCCGCAACAGCTTTAACCGTCTCTCTAAAGGCTATCTGATTATTACAGGCGCCGAGAGAATCTGTGTATTTGATGGTTATCTCCTGCTGTCCTGCACCGGATTCTGGATAGTACTGCTGGACCTCTATTTTCTGTAAAGTAAGTGCTTTAATTATATCATCTATAATTTCCCTATTAAGATCCATAGAATAGGTTGATGCAAATGGGGTATTATCAGCAGGGATAATTCCTTCTTCTGTTTTCTTTAGAAGATAAAATTCATTTTCAAATGCTCCTTTAACTGATAAACCCATCTGGGCAGCTTCTTTGATCATTTTTTTTAAAAATCCACGGGGACAGTACTCCCATACCCTCCCCTCTTTGATCATATCCCCCATAACACGTCCATGTCCTGGTGAATAGGGAAGAGGAGTAAAAGTTGAAATATCAGCAGTAAGCTTCACTTCCCCTATTGGTTTAAGTCCACTTTCTGCAATAACAACATCATAAGTGGATGGTACTCCCTGTAAACCCTCAGAAATACCTACAGAAATTTCAGAATCATCTGCAGAGCCCATATATACTGCCTTTGCTCGGATTATGTTGGCATTATCACACCATACAACACGGATAAAATCAACATCAGAAGGTATAATTTGATTTTTATTGGCTTTCATATCCCCCAGTCACTCCCCATTATAAATAAATGATTAAATACTACTTTAAAATAGGATATTAAATATATACAATAATCATTATATAAATAAATCTGATCTGATAGGATGAACACCAAAATTCCAAAAAAATAGATGAATTGGATCTTAAGATTCTTTTTCAGTTATAAAAATTGTTTAATAATTCTTCTTCGGTAGAATAGTAAAATTTTAACCTCTAGAATCTGATATACCGGGACAAATATTTTTTCCCCATTTTCTGTAAATTTTTGATTCCCCTAATATAATTATGAACCTAAAAACCTATATATCATGAAATCAAATTATTGCCTATCAACATACCTGGCGGTAAACCAAATCTTTTAATCGGATTCTGTTTTTAAATTGTTACTGATCCCCCCTTTGATCAAGAATATTTATAAACTAGAAATGAGTTATTAAATATAATAATTCTGTTATTTTAAAGAACTTTATATGATTTTTTCTAATCTAGAACAGTGAGTTCTTTTATAGTTAAAGATTTACATTTAAAGGTGATATTATGGCGAAAGCAAGACGTAGAAGAGTAAGAGATACATGGAAAGAGAAGCAATGGTATAAGATTATGACTCCTAAGGAATTTGGAGATGCGGAAATAGGCACCACACCTGCCCGTGATCCTGACATGCTCCTGAAAAGAAGGGTGGAATCATCCCTAAGAGAGCTTTCCGGAGATTTCAGCAAACAATACATAAAACTTTACTTCCAGATTAAAGATGTGGCTGGCGACACAGCCAACACCAACTTTGTAGGACATCAGGTAACCTCAGATTACGTTAGAAGCATGATAAGAAGAGGAACCAGCCGGATAGATGCTATAACCCAAGCAACTACTCAGGACAACCAGAAAATGAAGATACATGTTCTGGCCATTACCATAAAAAGGGCTAAATCTTCCCAGCAGAAGTTCATCCGGGAGACCATGGAAAAATTGGTGGCAGAAGCTGCTGCTGAGAAAACCTTCCGGGATCTGGTGGAAGATATTATTACCGGTAAACTGGCCTCTCACATATATCATGAGGCTAAAAAAATTTATCCTCTAAAGAGGGTTGAAATTATTAAAACCCGTGTGATTGAAGATAAAACATAAATGATCTGGGAAGAAATGTATAACCTGGAATATGTAGTGCTCCTGGTGGTCATAGGGATTATGGTTTACGCCAGAAAAGCCCTGGACCTACTGGGTTCTATTTTCATGATCATCATGGGTGTGATCATTATTTTCGCCCCGGATGCCGGGGTGAACTGGCTTTTTTTAATATTCATATTTTTAATTCTGGGACTGCTGTTTACCAGATATAAACATCAGTACAAAAAGGAGATAAAGGTGTATGAAGGCACCCGAACCATTAAAAATGTGGTTTCCAATGGAGTGGTGCCCTTTGTAATGGCTGCCTTCGGAAACTATGGGGGATT
>MVQZ01000291.1 GCA_002067565.1 Methanobacterium sp. PtaU1.Bin242
CCCGGGCAGTAAGTGTTATGAATAAGTTATCCACATCATCTCCAGTGGTGATAATAACTCCACGGGCATTTTTAATTCCAGCGTCTCTCATTACACTTTCATCTGTGGCATCACCAGGAATGGCCAGGACAGTTGGATCCTCCCATAATTCCTTCTCCACAATTTGTCGGTTCTTTTCGATTATTATAGCCTTTTGATTTCTTTTTAATAACTCTTTATGAACGGCGCTGCCCACTCTACCATAGCCACATAACACAAAATGATTCTCACTTTCCGATATCCTTCTTCTCTGCCTAGCGCCTGATGTTATTTCTTCTACCGCCATACTAACCACCGTTGCTGTTAAAGTAAATGCATACGCCACCAGTCCTACTCCACCCATCACCAGAGTTATGGCAAAAAGTTTCTGTGCAGGGGTTATAGGACTTATATCACCATATCCTACTGTTGCTATGGTGATAATGGTAAAATAGATAGAATTTACAGGATCTAATCCCATAATATATATTGATCCTATGAAACCATAGACCACCAGTAAAACCACACCGATTAAAGCATACTTTAAAATGGAAAAGGGAATAGGCGTAATATCTTCAGGTATGGGTAATAAAGGAAAGGGGGCTTGTGCCACAGAATCACCGTTTATTCAAATTTGATGTATGGAACCTTAATTTAAGACTAAATAAGGTATCCGGAAATAATATGGTTATAATTAAATATTATCCTTTTATAATTTATACATATAATTATTAATGGACTTTATACGCTATTTTGGTATATTTACTCGCTAATTTTTATTAATACTTTTTTAATTTCCAATCTATAATTATTTTTTAAATTCTTTAAATCTATCGTTTTATTTAGAGTTAACTATCATTCAATTTTGCTTTTGAACAAATATCACCTCATTATATTTACATCAAAGTCGGTTGATTATGGTAATAGTCTGGATCAAAATTTTATTAATGTTAATGGATGATATATAGATTATTATTCTTTTAACGTGTATTACCTGATCGATTTAATTAACCTGTGTAGCGCATGAGTAAATTATAGTAACTTCTTAAAAAGATGGAGAAAGAATAGGCACAATTTATTTTATTTATAAAAAATATGATCTACAATTATAATCATTTCATCACTAAAATGATACAAATACACCTGGAAGGCGGTTAAAATTAAATACAGATGGGTAGTGTCGTTTATAATACTATTTGCACTGACATTAGGTTTAACTTCGTGCTGTTTAGCTGCATCAGAGAATTCCTCTAATGACCAGACCATAAGTACCAATGGAGCAATACCATACACCAGCACCATAAACCCCTGGTTCCCTATCCCCATGGGGAATGGTTTTATTGTGGGTTATTATATAAACCCCAGCAGAACACCCCTAACAGAAATCGATTTCAGCGATTTAAAAAGGGCTGGAATTACAGATATATATATTTTGGTAACAAATGATAATTATTTATCAATATTACCTGAAGCAAAAACAAAGGCTGACGCAGTGGGAATAAGGACCAACGCCTGGGTATATCCTGGATTCAGCTATGCTTCACAGGTCGCTCATATGAAAATAGGAGTTTTATTAGATGTGGAAACCCATGATATGCCAGCATATATTCCACAAATTCAAGCCATGAGATTTGCCACACAAGAGGTAACATTCTCCCTTTGCGTTAAACCCGATGAATGGGATGGAAACCAATATTACTATCTAATAGCACCATTATGCGACTACATCGTGCCCATGCTCTATATTGGTGACTATGGGCAGGACATAACCGGTTTAACAAACTGGGCTAAAATTTACAACATTTATAACATCATTTACTCAGGAAAAATCATAGCTGGACTTGAAACCTACCAATCCGACCAGGATATAACCCCCAAGAATGCAAGTACCCTATTAGCAGAAATAAAAGCTGTACAACCATATACACGTGGTGTAATCCTATTCAGGTACGGATTATCCAACCTGTAGGATATATAATAATAAAATTCACTATTTTTTTCAGTGTAGGTTTATTAAATAAGTAATTCTTAGAATATTTATGGTAATTATATCGAAATAATTCTTAATTTCACAGTGTTGGAATTTATTTAAATAAATCTTAACTTATAATTAATAATCAGTGAATTATTATGACGCCTAAAGATATGATGGTGATCGATGCTAATGCCGAGGCACTGGGAATTTCCCGATCATCCCTAATGGAAAACGCAGGCAGATGTATTGCCTCCAGAATATTTCACATGTCAAAACCCTGTAAAGTAGCAATATTTGCAGGTAATGGTGGAAACGGTGGAGATGGTTTTGTAGCTGCACGATATCTTTTAAACAAAGGTTTTAATGTCCATGTTTTTTTGTTAACACATCCCTCACAGATAAAATCAAAAGAATCAAAGGCAAACTGGGAAGTGCTGCAAGAGATTAACAGGGAATTGAATCCACTGAAGATCAAAATAGTGCAAGATTCCTCCGACCTGGAACTGACTGATGCCGAGATAATAATAGATGCTCTTCTGGGTACTGGTGTGGAAGGAAAACTCAGGGAGCCTTATTCTGCTGCAGTTGAGGTCATTAATAATTCTAAGGGGATTAAATTTGCAGTTGATGTCCCCAGTGGTCTTGATCCATTGACTGGTAAAGTATTTGACAAATCAGTAAAGGCAGATGTTACAGTAACCTTTCATCGGAATAAATCAGGCTTTAAAGATGCTAAAAAGGAGTATATAGGAGAAATTCATGTCTGTGATATTGGAATTCCCCAGGAAGCTGAAATATTCACTGGCCCAGGAGACCTGATCCGGCTTAAGAAAAGGGATAGTACTTCCCATAAAGGTCAAAATGGCAGGTTGGTTATTATGGGTGGGAGCAGGGATTATTCGGGCGCTCCTGCTATTGCAGCATTATCTGCCTTGAAATCTGGTGTTGATCTGGCAGTGATTGCCTGTCCTGCGGTGGTAAGTTCCTCTGTCAGATCATATTCTCCAGATTTAATCGTGAAAAGTCTTCCAGATGATTTTATAACCCCAAAAGATGTGGATAATTTATTGAAGCTTTCAGAAAACGCAGATTCTCTGGTAATCGGATGTGGAATTGGAAGAGAGGATGAAACAGCAACTGCTTTAAATGATCTGATAGAAAAAGTTGATAAACCTATGGTTATTGATGCAGATGCACTTAAGCTTCTTGATTTGGAAGTAATAAAAAAATCAGAGGAGGATATAGTTTTAACACCACATGCTGCAGAGTTTAAGGCATTATTTGGAATTGACATTCCTGAAAACCTAAAGCAAAAAATGAAAACCATTTTAAAAACTTCAAAAACCTGTGGTGCTGCGGTGATTCTTAAAGGGAAGATAGATGTGATTGCAGGGGATGATAAAATAAAACTTAATTCTACTGGCAATCCGGGAATGACTGTGGGTGGAACAGGAGACTGTTTAGCTGGTTTAGTTGCGGGGTTGATGGCTCAAGGCCATGATGCATTTGAAGCAGCATTTTTAGGAGCTTATATTAATGGTAAAGCTGGGGATCTGGCTGCTGGGGATTATGGATATAATTTCACCACCACTGATCTTCTGGATTATATTCCTAAGGCTTTTTTATAGACCATTGGAAGACTGACAGGGATTGAAGTCCCAAATTCGATTTTAATAATATAAATTTCAGTTATTTTGCAACAAATAGCCCAAAATAATTATTTCTATATTATCCACACTGCAGAATATTCATTTATCCTGATGTTAAAAATTACTTTGAATGACTCCATTATAAACCACTAAAACATCAATTAAAAGTATTAACATGAAAACTATCAGATAAACATGGTTTGTGTTAATTTTGGGAAAGTGGGGTTTATATTTCCCCTCTGCAGATAGGGGCTTATAAATAGTAGTTAATGGGTTTATTTTCATTTTTTTCAGGGGCGCACCACATTCTTGACAGAATTTATTTGAATTTGCGTTTAAAACTCCACAATCAGAACAATTAACCATATATACCCTCCAAATCACATGATCATATCATTTATTTATATTTAGTTATGATAGTCTGGTTCAACTAATTTTAGCATGATCAATAAACCTCGGTAGATGTCAACAATTCCTTTATATAAAAGTTAATACCTAAGGGGGGTGAAAAGGGCGTGGAAACTATGGGGGATCCAATATTAAACTGAGTTTCACACCCCTTAGGAAGTATACAGTAATGTTCAATTTATTATATAAATGATTCGGTGAAATCCAGTTATAGACTTGTATTTAAAAAAAAGAGTTTATAATAAATTGGATGCCTGAATCAGTCTGGAAATTTTATGAACTTTTTAGGCTCAAAATTAGTGGCCATGGTCCAGAAATAGGCCTCACCCTGGGCAATGCGGAAAATTATAAGTCCCGGGTGGTCAAATGTCATACCAAATTCCTTTAAAAAGGGCCTATCTTCCAAAACCTTCTTTTTCAGTTCAGGATCATCAACAAATTCTATTTCACCAGCCACCCGCATCATAGTACCGGTTGTCTCGTCTGGCTGCCAGAAACATGCTTCTACTTTCCTGTTTTTCTGCAACTGGCCGTACATATCTTTCATGGCCCCTATCTGGAAGTAAAATCCGGTTTCATCTGCAAACCAGAATCCAAGTGCCCTTACCCTGGGCTGGTCTCCATCTGCTGTTGCTAGATAGCAAACAGGTGTTTCATTGGCAAATTTTATACAGTCTTTAAAATCTATTCTAATACCCCCTAATCTTGTTTTAGAAATTGTTAGATGATATCAGTTATGTTTTATATTTAATAAAAACCTAATGCTTTAGCTATGATTAGTATTAAAACACCGAAAACCCCTCCAAAACCAGCAATTAATAGGGTCAATACATTTATAGGGATCTTGAAGAAGGGCAGTAGATTAAATAAAAAAAGAAGTATAAGGCCAAAAATCATATTTAACAGGATGTATAAGGCTATTTTACCTATTTCAAGCAGCAACTTCAGACCGAATATCGCAAGAACAACAACTACTATTCCTAATATGATCAATAGTAGAAGATCCATGGTATGCACCGGATTTCAGACTTTAAAAGAGGTAAAACTTAAGAATTATCCTTTTTACATATATTCTGATAACAGGCGGCCTGTATACCGTAATTTTTGATCATACCTACTATTTCGCGCTGATCAGTTTCTTTATCCTCAAAAGAAACGGCCTGTTCCTGATAGAGACTGAATGGGGATTTCCTGCCTAAAATCCTTAAATTACCTTTATTTAATCTCACACGGACTATGCCTGACACTCTTTTCTGCATGTTATTAATAAGACAGTCCAGATCTTCCCTAAGTGGTTCATGCCACAGACCATTATATATCAACTCTGAATAAGTTTCTGAAACATTTGATGCGAATTTAAGCTCTTCTCTGGTTAGTACAATCTGTTCTAGAGTTTGGTGGGCTGTTATTATAAGAATGGCTCCTGGTGTTTCGTAATTTTCCCTGGATTTAAGGCCAATGATACGGTCTTCCATTATGTCCACCCTACCGATTCCATGCAATCCGCCGATTCGATTACATTCCTTTATTATATCTACAGGATCCAGTTTCTTTCCATCCAGAGCCACGGGAACTCCTTCTTCAAACTCTATTTCCAGTATCTGAGGCTCATCAGGGGCGTCAGCACTGGAACGGGTCCAGTTAAAGGCATCCTCAGGCATTTCCACCATGGGGTCCTCCAATATATCTCCTTCAATAGATCTTCCCCATAAGTTTTCATCGATACTGTAATTGGAGAAAACGGGTAAAGGAATGCCATGAGTTTCGGCATAGGTTATTTCCTCACTTCTGGTAAGATTTAAATCCCTTACCGGTGCTATTATTTGACAATTTGATGCAGAACGGATGGTAGATTCAAATCGGAACTGATCATTTCCCTTACCGGTGCATCCGTGAGATATTGCTACTGCGTCCTCTTTTTCGGCAACTTCAACTATTTTCATGGCTATCAATGGTCTTGCCAGTGCAGTGCTCAGGGGGTATCCTTCATAAATAGCATTTGCTTTTACTGCTTTAAATATGAACTCTGTGGTGAATTCTTCCTTAGCATCTATGGTATAGTGTTTTGAGACACCGATTTCGTGGGCAACTAACTTTGATCTTTCCACTTCCTCTTCTGGCTGCCCTACATCTACACAGACAGTAATAACCTCCATATCATATTTTTCTTGAAGTAACTTGATACAAACTGAGGTATCCAGACCGCTGCTAAACGCTAGAACTACTTTTTCCATTTTCTATCACCTTGAATATCTCTATGACTTTTTGAGAAAATTGTACTAATTTTTTTTATGTGATTTTTTTTATAGGAGTATTTTAAAAACAATATATTAATATATACTGATTCTTTATAAATTCTCAATTTATACTAGGTGGATTTCATGGGCTCTGCAGTAAAGATACGAATAATCTCTCCCGAGACGGCTGGAAACATCCATAAAAACAAGATAATCATAGAAAATATCCCTGATGGTCATTTAACCGAAAAAATATTGGAAGCTGCATTAAAAGGCACTCCTTTAATTAATATGGGAAATGGGAGTCCTAAAGTGATTTTAACTGCAGGAATTCATGGAAATGAACTTCCTCCTCAAATAGCAGCATTGCAGATGATTGAACATCTGAAAGATAAGGATTTGAATGGAAGCGTTTTTATGTTGCCATTTGCCATACCTTATGCTACTATGAAGAGTTCAAGAAGATTTAAGGGTTTTGATATGAATAGAAAAGCTTCAAGTGAAGGTTATATTACTAACAAAATAATAAAGGCAGTTAAATCTTTAAAGATATGTTCACTTGCAGATTTCCATGCCACCAAACCTCACAGTAATCCAGGTGTGGAAAGTATTTTCTGTTCAAAAAAACCCTGTAATAAAAGTTTTAAGATAGCAGAGCATATAAACAGAGCCATATCATCAAAAATAATCTGTCATGATAATGCAGGTACATTATATACCGGAGCACTAGAAGATGAATGTAATCTATCAGGAATACCAGCAGTAACCTGTGAAGTGGTTTCTCATAACAATAAAATCGATCCAGGGAGCCATGAAAGATCTTATTTACAGATGAAGGCTTATTTAGACTACTTTAACATATTAAATAGTGATTAATTCGATAAAATAGCATTAATAGATTAATAAATATGGTATCTAAGAATAAAAATATAGTATTAAAGAGCGAATAATATAGTATTAAAAAATATAAAAATTAAAAATAAATTAATTATACTTAAAAAAAAACATGATAAAATGCCTTCTTACAAAAAGCATGTTTTATTTTCATTGATTATGGCATTACCATTTTTTCCGGATGTTTTTTATCTTTCCTTAGCAGTTATAGGGGCATCGATAATAGATTTTGATCATCCTGTAAAGAAGAATAATTTGATGATCATGATTCTTTTTGGTATATTATTGTGTTTGATACTATATTTATTGAATTTACCCCTAATTATAGGAGTAATTTTAATTGCACTGGCTTTAATTTTTTATATATCTAAGCATCGTGGATTTATGCATTCCATTTTTGGAATTATTATTATAACCATATTTTTGACTATATTTATTGTAGGATCTTATCTGTTGTTTATAGATTTTTCCCAGAATTTGAAGATATTTTTAATTGTAATATCCCTATTATTGGGTGTTATGGTATTAAATAGAAATTTACTAATTCCTTATAGTTTTTTGCTGCTAATTGGGATTATTTTAACCAAAAATTTAGTTTTAAATCCATATTTCATATTCGGAGCTCTTTTTTTAGGAGGTATTAGTCATATTATCCTGGATCTGTTTACTCCCAGTGGTGTGTCTATTCTTAATCCTTTATCATTAAAAAGATATAAAAAAGCCTTAGGAATAATATTAATGATATTTTGGACGTTAGCAGCGGTTTTAATGATTTTTTATCCATTTTATAATCTTTAACCCTTATCATCTTTAATATAGTTTCAGGGAGATTCGCGTTTTCTATTACTTTTATTTGATGCTTATGATTTCGTTATTCCCCTTTATCTGTGTTGTTTTTCATAATCTGATTTTCTGTATTAATATGATCGGGGACCGTTAGATTCATTTGAAAAATTAAATCAGTTATATTTATATATCATGTTTTATAATGATGAATTGTAATTATCATGGTCATCAATGGTCACTATGAATCCGGAAATAGGAATGGAAAATGATCATAAGAGTCTGTCATTAAGCCGTGTTAATTATTTATAAAATATATCCATATTAAAAGATTAAGGGGCTAATTACAATGTTTATAACAAGAATATTCTATGGAGTAGCCTATTTCATAGTATTAATATGGGAAATAATCAAGGCCACTATAGATGTTGCTATTCGTACAGTGAATGGCAATGTGGAACCGGTTATAGTGGAAATTCCCACAGTACTTAAAAGGCCTGTTTCCCAGACTATTCTGGCTAACAGCATCACTCTAACTCCAGGGACACTTTCAATCGATCTGGATTCAGAAAAACAGGTCATAAAAGTGGCCACCATCGTGCCACGTCCGAATGAGGATGTTATTCCATTTGAACCATACATAAAAGGGATGTTAGAATGAATTTATTAGAATTTTCTGAGTACTTTCTCATGGCTGCTTTAGCCATATATGCAGTTGCCAATTTGAGAATTGTCTCCCGAAGAACCATTGGTATGGGACTGGTTGGTGTAGCTGGGTTAAGCATATCCGTCGCTGTAATTCTGATTCTGGTTAAGAATCTGTACCAGCTGGGATTTTGTACTGACATAGCCACAGCTCTGGTTATATTAGGACCCATTGGAACCATTGCCTTCGCCGGTGTTTTAAGGGGGTGGAAAAGTGGATGATATTATAACCATAATAAGATCGATCCTGATTATAGCAAGCGGTGTTTTTGTACTTTTAGCAGCTGTAGGAATTTTAAGATTTAAAGATAACTTACCCCGGGTGTTATATGCAAGAGTGCATATACTGGGAGTAGCAGATTCGGCATGCATA
>MVQZ01000292.1 GCA_002067565.1 Methanobacterium sp. PtaU1.Bin242
TCTTATTTCACTGGCAGAAGTGGCAATGCCCACCGAATCATAACCTCTGTACTCCAGTTTCCTAACACATTCCAAAAGTACAGGTGCTGCCTCTTTATCTTTAAGTATACATCCTACAATTCCACACATAAATTTCACCAAAATGGTGTCTCTGGTAAAGTTTTAAGCCATCAAATCATATTAATTAGATTATAACTAAAAAGTCAATATCACTAATTGTAGATTCCCATGTATATAAATATTTGATAAATTATTGATATATAATAATATAATATTTGGATTCTACTGGAAATATTATATAATTAAAGTATGAAACAGGAAATAGGTTGTATTCATATTAAAATATTTGTATTTAGATTAAAATAATATAGAATAAGCTCAATTAACAAAATTAAAAATTAAATTAACCACAGATTGAAAATAATTTATAAAAGAATTATAAAAGAGAGTTAACATGACCCCCCACATTGGAGATCTAATATATCAGGGCAAAGCAAAGGATGTATATCAAACAGATGATCCTGAAATGGTTTTAGTAAAATTCAGGGATGATATAACAGCAGGAGATGGTGAAAAGAAAGATAAACTAGTAAAAAAAGGATATTATAATTCAATTATTTCTGCCAAGTTTTTCGAGATCCTGGAAGCTGCTGGAGTTAAAACCCAATACATAAAACTCCTAAACCCGGGAATGATGCTATCCCGCAAACTGGAGATGATCCCACTGGAGATTATAACCCGAAACATTGCAGCCGGAAGCCTGATTAGAAAGTTCCCTTTTCAGGAAAGGCAGGAGTTTAAGCCCCCCATTATACAGATGGACTATAAAAGCGATGAATATCATGATCCCATGTTAAATGATGATATAGCAGTAGCACTGGGCTTTACCACCCGAAGTGAACTGGAAACCATCAGGAAAACCACCTTAAAGATAAACCAGATCTTGAAAGATTTTCTTGAAGATAACGAGGATGAGATTCGTGACATTATTTGTGAACGTGATGATTCTGATGCCATCTCTGACTTGATTCGTAACACATCTGACCCCATCATGTTTTATGATTTATGTGTAGACATTGATGAATGCGGTTATGATAGCCAAATGGTAAAAGATAATATTCGTGCTATCAAAAAAGCATTGGGCATACCTCAAAAATAAAGCATATGACCGTGACTTGGATATTATGGTTCAACAGGCTAGTTATGGTGGTCGCCTTGTAATTTACTTCAGGGGCGACATCAAAGAAATGATAAATTCTAGCCAGTATAACACCATTCAATTCACCAATCCAATGATTGCTGTCATTGATACCTATAATGGTAGTGGTGATAACACAGATATTCAGGGAATCACAGTTACTTTGCCATATAATCCAGAAAATGTTTTCATTGACAAACTCATCAAATACAATTATACTTATGAAGTCTGTGGTATGATTGAAAGTTGGTGTGATACTACTGGCGTAAAATTTATTACAAAAAAACAGCGCAAGCCAAAAGAAAAGAAAAGGTCTAATCTTTATGCAGAAATCGCAGTAGAAGATATGTATAAAAAGGCTTTTAAAGAGGGTTCATGTACTTTTGGTGACATGGATATGAAAAGACATCGCCATACATATTATATTAATGATTTTCCTTGTGGAACAAAGTGTAAAGATTGCGGTACATTTTGGATTGACTAGGAGGATTTATGAAAAAGACAATGGTAGAATTGCTTACAGAAGAAATGAAAAAGTTGAATGGGTTGGTCTATTTTTCTAAACCTTATTCATGTTGTTATGAGGAGTGCATAAGTTACTTTAAGGGATGGGATGCACCCAATCCAGAGAGTATGGTTATTGAAAGAACAGAAAAGCAAATAACTATATCTATCAAACCCCTTAAAGGTTCAGGGAAAAGAAAACCCTATGTAATTAATTTATGGGTTTCATAGCAAATAAAACTATTCTTTTATCAGGAGGTTGATTATGTTTAAATATTCTCGCCACTCATACGAGCCTGACATAATTATTGAATGTGATTGTATTTTTCATAGATATGAAACTGTATATATATGTGGCTGTGGAAAACTTGTATCACATTCGCAAGGTGATTGGAACGAGCATCGCCTTCATCCAAATGGAATTAATCTTCCATCAGAATTCTATTGGCATGATGATACTGCCGTTAGTTTATTTGATAGATTGCAAGTCTACGGGTTGCTTCCATATGATGATAAAAATTATTCTCTTGTATGTGATATGATAGCATTAGAGAAAGGATAATATGAAACTAACAATTGAAATTGACACAAATAATGATGCTTTTGCAGATGGAAAGATGATTGGAGAAGTACAATCCATTATTTTCTACGCATTATTAGAACTGAACAGCGACATAGAATCACACCCCTTCCATGATAAGTTTATGGAAGAAATGGGTCTGCGTGATAGTAACGGCAATCATGTTGGAACACTAACCTATAAATAGGAGGTTCAATGATTAAGAAATTTGTCAATGAACGAGGCGCATACC
>MVQZ01000293.1 GCA_002067565.1 Methanobacterium sp. PtaU1.Bin242
TTTTTCAAAGTAAAATTCATGTCCCAGAACTTCACCCATCTCATCTAGGGCTTGTTCCAGATTATCGGTTTTTTCCATCATTTTGGCGGCATCGTGTCCCATTCGTTTGCCGGCCTGGTAAACAATGGCGTTGGCACCTCTTCCTGAAACCTGTTCCAGGGCACTGGACATGGATCCCATAAATTTCATCAGCACATGAAGTGCATCTTCATAGTCGTCAATGTCACCACCAGTCTCTTTTGGAATTAATTCCGGTTTAAAAGTCCCTTTAACATCTTCTATTTCCATATTAATCCCTCAGATTATTCTTTCCAGCACGTGGTTAACTCTGCGGTCAATGTACAGTCGTTTGGCCACGTGAATGTCTTTATGGGTCATGGCTTGGGCCGGACAGATCTCATGGCAGGAGAGACATGCCATGCAGTCATCGGCATTAACCACTTCGGTTTTCCATTTTTCCTCATTCATCTTATATACATCGTTGGGACAGTCATCCACGCAAGATCCGCATCCAACACATGCATCTTCGTCTATTTCTATTTCTACCATCTAAACTCCTCTGGTTTATCTTTTTGAGTCATTTATAGATTTTATTTTTAAATAATATCTTAAATAACAGAGTCCCCCTAAATAAAAAATTCTAAAAAATATATCTAGCTATATGGATATCAATAGTTATAATACTTTGTGGTTCGCATCAATACGAACTATTATTTAATTAATACTATATATATTACAATTTATCATAGTTAATAAAAATTAGAAGTTTAATGATAATTTTATATTTACCAGTAATATGGTAGAAAAGTAATGTCTAAATGTAATTTTTTGATTTAGTTTAGTTTATCGGAAAAATAATATTAGAATTCTCTAGGGCAGTCTCCCGGGATTTGAATGAGTATATGGACCAGATGGGGACTCATTCAAAACAAGGTTTCAAATTCCCGGGAGACTTTTTCAAAATACATTGACGGTGTAAAAATTCTATTTTCAATTTTATCTTATTAATGATCAATCTTATATATTTTTCCATAAAAGTGAGATTAAAAACACAAAAAGCAATATATTGGATCTTTTGCATCTAAGCACATCCTGCTTTAAAAGAAGTTTAAAATCAGATCTTAGCATATATTAAAAAAACTATGGCTGATAATTAGTCTTCAATTATCTTAAAAATTTCACACTTTGAGAAAAAACTCCATTATTTTTAAACAAGCGGTATTTAATCCATTAAATTGTTTATGAATACTAGAATGAACTGGTTGAAATCAGTTTACAATGAGTTATATATGCTGCTGATTTTTCTCCAGGAGGATAGCAGGTTATAAGAAGGAGACGTGCTTCACCTTCCTGGGCAAATCTTATGGGGTTTGTTTTATAATCCCAGCGGATGTCATCGCCGTTGGAAGTTACCTGGTAGGTGTATTTCTTTTTCAAAATAAGATCTTTTATTATCACCTGATCACCAGGTTCCAAATCACCTATATTTCTAAAAAGACCGGAATATGTGGTTCTATGGCCTAAAATACCGCATTCACCAGGTTGACCAAACCCAGAACTTTCAGGGTAGTGATAAACAGCGTCATAAGCATTTACAGTATCTGATCTAATGGTGCAATCCACCTCCAGTTTGGGAATAATAAGTTCGCCATTGCTTACACCTACCTTATTGGTGCTGGGGTCTAAAGCATTTACTGGGTCGCTCATTCTTTCTTTATATGCTTTTAAACTCTTTTGCGCTTCATCTACTTCATGCATTTTATCAAAAATAATCTGAGCCATGATCAATGAAAATAAAAGACAACTCAGGATAATAGAAACGGATAATATCCGATATTTACGCATTTTTATGCACCAGGAGCCCATTTATTTTTCTGGCAAGTGAAGAACGATAGGAATTTACTTTCCATGGATCATCTATCCACACATTCAATGAGGCTTTTATACCTAAATCTGAAAATTCAGTTATAACAATTTCTGGTTTCGGGTCATTTAAGACCCAGTTTAGACTGGATGCTTTAATTTCCATGGATTTAATCACATCCTCCATCTCCAGTTCATAAGGAATTGTAACTGGAAGTTCTACTCGCCGTTTATCAAGTGCAGTGTAGTTTATATAAGGATCTGTTGAAAAAAAAGTATTGGGAATGGTAACAACCTTATTGTCTACGGTTACCATAGTGGTAACCCGGAATCCCATTTTAGTGACGGTACCGATCTGATCAGAGACTTCAATAATATCCCCTACCTTAAAACTTTTATCACTTAAAACAAAAATTCCAGATATGAAGTTTGACAGGGTATCTCTGGCTGCAAATCCCACAGCTATACCTAAAATTCCTAAACTTAAAATTAAGCCACTTACATTGATTTCTAATTGATTGAGAACCATCACCACTGCAATGGCAATCACGGTATATTTAAATATCTCTTGCAGTACCTGAATTACGGTTATTTCCAGATCAAGTTGTTTACCTGTCTTTTTGAGGAAGTAATCTACTATCTTTATAGTTACAAAGGCTACAATTAAAATAATGGCTATGTTAATGATATCCATTAAATCGGGATTAATCGCCACTTCTCGTCACCTCAACAACCATAAGATCCTGGGCTAATTGGGAATTTTCAAAGACACTCTGGGCTTCTTTTTCCAATAAATCAGTATCCTGATAACGAGTGCTTATATGAGTAAGTAATAATTTTTTTACCCGGGCTGCTTTGGCAATTTCAGCTGCATCTGTTGCAGTGGAGTGGCCAGTTTCTACTGCCCGGTTTTTGTAAGATTTATCGAAGGTTGATTCGTGTATTAACACGTCAACACCGTGTGATAATTTGATTATATTAGAACAGGGGCTGGTGTCCCCAGAATAAACAATTTGCCTTCCTTTCCTATTTCTCCCCAAAACTTCTTCTGGTCGAATGGTTTTATCCCCTAGTTTTACAGGTATACCTGCTTGAAGTTTTCCGAAGGCCGGCCCCGGCTTTAAACCCAGTTCAAGGGCTTTCTCTTTCAGAAATTTAGGACGACGTTTTTCTTCTATGCGATAGGCAACATTAGGTATGGTATGTTCGGTAGGGATGCAACAGACTCGATAGTCCTCTTCATCTACAATTAAACCGGAATTTATTTCGTGTGGGTAAATAGGGAAATTCAGAGAAAAATATCCCAGTTTCTTGATATATTCAATAATTTGGGATGTTCCTATTGGTCCAAATACATGCAACGGTTTTTCACGCCCTCGAAAGGCCATAGACTGCACTAAACCCGGTAATCCCAGGAAATGATCTCCATGAAAGTGGGTTATGAATATTTTATTGATTTTCATTGGACTTAACCGGGCCAGAGACATCTGGCGTTGGGTGCTTTCCCCACAATCTAGGAGGATTATTTCACCAAAAGCCTTCATTGCTATGGCTGAATGGTTTCTACGACGTGTAGGTAAGGCAGATGATGTTCCAAGGAATATGAGTTCCATGATTTATACCTATGATCTTAGCTTAACATTAAAAATCTTGTATTTCTTGTTTATAAATTGTTTCTAATAAATCTTTCCGGCTATTATGGTGTTCAGATTGCAAATAACTAATTTTATACCAGTCAGAAAGAGCCAAGCAGAGAATGAATGATGGATTTTAAAGTAAATAAATAGGAATTTATAAAACAGAAATATGGTTTATTATCCGAGATTCTTTTTAATTAATTAGCAGTGGTGTAAATACCATTTTGTTTAATCTCCTTTGGTAATCGAGAGGAAAATGCTCTTAAATTTTTAATTAATTCAGCAGCATACTCTGGAGAAGTTGCATAAAATGATATTGTATCATTCCCCAGGATCAAATAATGGGGAGTGGTCCATTCTCCAACTTTAATCCAGTTTGAAGGTATATTACCATCCCACCACTGATCATAAATTATTGCTATTTTAACCTGATGCTGATTGGCTATGCTATTTAATTTCTGTGCATTAAAAGTATTGGTTTTGTGTGACTGTGCTATATCGTTGCTACTTAACCCTACCAGGTCTAAACATTTAATATCTGTAAAATAATTAATAGCTCCAATGTCATTTGCTGCAATTGAGTCATTTTGATAATAATCTCCTAAAAACAAGGCCATCTGGTATTGCTGCTGGTAAATGTCATTGGTAGATTGGGGAACTATTAACAGATCATATGCTTTAACTCCAAATGGAGATAAAAGAAGCAATAAAATTAAAACTATCCCCATATATTTAGGGATTGATTTATTATTAGGATTATTTAATTTATTAGACTTATTTGAATTAAAAGACAGATTTTTGGGCATATAGTTATATAAGCCTATGGTAATTGCTATTAATCCCATAACCACCAGATATGAAGTGTATCTTAAAAGCCAGTTATTATCAATAAAGATAAGCTGTGTAAATATTAACGTTCCCGTCAGAATTAACCATATAATAGGGGATTCCCATATGGTATTTTTCTCCCTAAAAAGAAGCAGTGCTATGGTTAAAATAATAAAAGCAGAAATAAATGCCACTAAATTTACAATGATGTGGGAAAACTCATCAGGTATTAAAATAGAGTAAATAGTACTACCTAAATCATTTAAAGAAATATTAGGGATGCTATTAATAAACGAAGACTTTAGAATTAGTGAGTTTGGTAAAAATGACCAACCATTATAAATTGAAATGACTCCATATATTGCTAAAGGAAGACATGATAATCCCATTATTGAAAGAGAATACACAAATCTTCTTTTTAGCATGAATAGAAAGGCGACAATAGAAATCAGGATTAAACTTTCATAGCGAACCATAGTCAAAAGTATAGCTAATAAGGGCAATAGATAGTAATACAGTAGTTTAGGGGTTTTATTTGTTAAATTTTGGGCTGAAATATAAACAAATATAATGATCAGGATTATCTGTAAAATGTGTTCCATTCCCATAAATATAAGAGAGGGGATAGGGGTAAAAAATACAACGCATATTAGTACCATTAAATTGTAAATAGGGGGAATTTTGAAGGATTTAAGAATATAATAGACTATTATGATGGTGGCGGTGCCTAAAATGATATTTAGTATGAATGGGATCAGATCATTTGCTCCAGTAACAAAATATATGGCAGATAAGAGCAGGGGCCATAGGAGTGAAGATGCAGATGAACTGAATTCATATTTAGTCACACCCCACACACCATGGAGAGCGAAATTTTTGGAGATAGACATGTGTATATAAGCATCGTCAAGAGCATAGGTAAAATGATTGTAGTTCATTTTCAGAGTAACTATCAATATGAATGCAATAGTTATCCAAAGCACTGTTAAGGCTATTATTAACGGCCAGTGACGGTGAAAATTGTTTTTTAGTTTGTTAATTGTACCCATAAAAATTGCCATATTATAATAGGGGATAGTTTTAGGTATTTAAACATATAGGGCTAATCTTATTCTTCAAATTGAATTTGGTTGATTTTGGTGGGATTTGGGTGTAAATAGAATAAAGCTGGTGTAAATCTGGAAAAACTACTTTTTAATTGAACTCATATTCACCTTAGTTATTATAATTATCAGGATTATGGAACAATTTTTCACTTTAAATCACATATACTGTTTTAAAATCTATAATATAGGCTTTTTAAAACGGGATATCTGTGTAAGAGTTTAACATGTGAACTATCTCCATAAAATAAGATTAATAATTTAAAATCGTATATTATCTCTTTTAATCCCTTGTAATTTAATTTTAAGCATGTGATTGGATGAATATCAATAAAAATCAGCTTATGATCTTAATATGGGCTACACCTGCTTTAATAGCTTTTTTCCTGGCTTTAGTCCCTACTTTTAAGTATCAGTGGCCTTTAAGTTGGGATATAATTTATCATGTACAGTATGCTCAGATTTATGCAGAATATGGGTTTAGATTAACCGATCCTCTCTTAAATGCGCCCTATGGTCAAAAAATAGGTTATCCTCCACTTTTCCATTTTTTACTGGTTTTGTTGGGTAGGATAAGTAAAGTTGATCTCTTCCAGATAGCCCGATTTCTCCAGCCAGTAATAATAATGTTCCTGGTGTTATCCACTTCTTATGTGGCTCGCAAATTTTACGGAACTCTAACCGGGATATCTGCAGGTTTTTTAATGTTGT
>MVQZ01000294.1 GCA_002067565.1 Methanobacterium sp. PtaU1.Bin242
GGTGGGGTAGTTGGTTATCCTACGGGACTGTGGATCCCGCGACTCGGGTTCGAATCTCGGCCCCGGCCTTATTTTCATGGAAACTTCTTTTAAATTATTTAATTATCTTTTAACATTTTTTAAAGACTCATTTCTGCATAAACAACTCTAATTAGAAAATTACTTATAAGAGGTCCTAGAATACTATTTTATATATAAATTTATATCTATTTCAAGGGTGTTAGAATGATAAAAGTGGAGAGAACCTGCGGATCACCCAAATGCGATGTTGTTCAGAAAGGTAAGAAGATAGGACATATGGACGGGCTAAATGTCACACAATGGTTCTTAAAAAATAAATACCGATATACTGGTACTTTCTCCCGTTTTGTGACTGAAAATCCAGAAGACAGTCGTTCTGGAATTAAAATAGATATAGTGATTCCAGAAAAAAGACTGATAATCAAAGATGCTTGCATAGAATGGATGAAAAGCCCCCTTAATAATGGCACATTCCATGCAAAAACCATAGAAAGCTATGAAACTTACTAAATAGAAAATTAGATACAGTATCTAGCTTTGCATCCCCCAATGATCTTACTATTTAAAATTAATTAATGATCCCTGAATTAAATTATTGATATCCCCTAAATAAGATACTGAAACTAAATAAGGCCGCCGTTACCATGAGCAAAAAAGGTTCTAGGGAAGAACGTGAACTGGTAAAGATGCTGTGGGACGCAGATTGCGCAGCCATGAGAGCACCTGCTTCGGGAGGCGCTACTAAAAAACCATTACCAGATGTGATCGCCGGAAATGGTAAGGTTTATCTGGCGATTGAAGTGAAATCCACATCTTCAGAGAGGATTTATATAAATTCCGATAAAATAAATGCCCTCCTTGAATTTTCAGGCATATTCGGGGCTAAACCTTATGTGGGGGCTAAATTTAAACGGGAAAAGTGGCGTTTTGTGCGAATTGATGATCTATACAAAACCAAACAGGAAAACTACCGATTAAATAAAGAACTGGCATTTAATAAGGGCATTGAACTGGATGAGTTGATTGGTAAGGATAAACAGGTTAAATTTTAATAACCCCCAATACTAGCCTATTTTATAAATTTATTTAAAAATTTTTAACTGCATCTTAATAACAATCCTATCCTTTGAATTTAAGATTAAACAGTAAAAAGAGCCTGTATTAATTTTAAAGCAGGGAATGTTTCATTCCCGATGCATCGCGACGATACTCTCCGAATTCAGTGATCAGTCTCAGTTCATCTCTCCAGAATACTGGTCCTTCCTTACAGATCCTCCACCCTACATTATCCACACAGCACTGCCCACAGATACCCACACCACATTTCATGTAACGTTCCAGTGAAAATTGGGCGGGTATTTCAAATTTATCTGCAATATCAGCCAGTTTCTTCATCATGATCTCCGGGCCGCAAGTTACTATCATATCATATTCATTAGTTTCAAGGAGTTCTTCTGCCAGATCTGTTCCAAATCCAGAAAAACCATAACTTCCATCATCTGTACAGCTTCTTAAATTAATTCCACATTTCTTCAGTCTATCCAAAAACAATAATTCTTCTTCAGTAGGTGCTGCACTTATAACCTCTACTTCCACGCCTCTTGCGGTGGCTTCCTCTGCAAATGCGGCTACCGGGGCCATTCCTATACCCCCTCCAACAGCCAGGATCTTCAACCCCGCTATCTGAAATCCTCTCCCATAAGGACCTCTTAAACCCAATCTATCTCCAACATTTAGTAGATGAGTTGCTTCTGTGAATTTACCTACTTTTTTAATAGATATGCCAATCTCCTCTTTTACAGGATCAATTAAAGATAGAGACATGGGTTTTTCATCTTCAAAATTCCACACCATCATGAACTGCCCTGGATATTCCTCATCCACCTTCCAATCAAAAATAAAGGTTTTAACAGTTTCAGTTTCCTGTATGATCCTTTTTATTTCCACAACCTTAGGAACATGCATAATTATCGATCCAAAAATTTTTTTCCAGAATTCTCCTAAATTCTTTTTTTACCTAATTTTTTTTTATAAATTAATTTAAATTTATCTTTAGATATTAAATTTCGGATTTTTTTTCTATTTATTTGTAAATTACTGGAATGACTTCTAATTTAAAATTTTAATGGGCTTCTCCAACCATTTCTGCTGTTTTATGATATCCTTTTCGGGTCATATATTTCAGAAGTCCGTTGTTTATATTTTTAAATACATCCAGTCCTTCGTAATATATGGCAGTTCCAATCTGTACACAACTGGCACCGGCAAACAGGAATTCTACCACATCTTTATAATCTCTTATTCCACCTACACCAATTATAGGCACATTAACGGTTTCAAATACGTCATAAACACATCTTAAAGCAATGGGTTTTATAGCCGGCCCAGATAATCCTCCGAATTTATTGTGAAGTATTGGTCTGGCGGTTTCCAGATCGATACGCATACCAGGTCCCAGTGAATTTATAAGAGTCAGTGCATCACAACCTGCCTTTTGGGAGTTTAGAGCTATTTCCACTATATCTGTAACATTAGGTGTTAATTTCACGCTTACATGTGATTCTACAGTTTTTTTAACGGCTTTAACCACTTCTGCTGTTAAAACTGGGTCCTGTCCTATGGAGGCCCCGCAACCGCCTGAGGCATGGGGGCAGGATACATTCAGCTCTATCATATCCACCATATCATCAACCTGGGCGGCTACATTGGAAAATTCAGTTGGTGTTGCTCCGTAGATTGAAGCAACTGTAGGAACTGATCTTTCCAATTTTTCGATTTCTCCCTTAAAAGAATCCACTCCCGGGTTGGAGAGTCCTATAGCGTTTATAAACCCTCCTGTTACTTCTACGGTGGTGGGATTGGGATAACCTTTGTTAGGCTGCAGTCCAAAAGATTTGGTTACCACTGCTCCAGCACCATTTCTAGCAGCCCAGTTAAGAGATGCTGCCGTGCTTCCCAGTACACCTGCTGCCAGCATGGTGGGATTTTTCATTTTTATATTGCAGATTTCAGTTTCTAGCATAAATACTACCTGACCAAGAAAGTTAATAAATCGGAATTTACACATTAAATCTATGAAATGTTATCTTACCTCATGCTTTGCGGGTTTTATTGCCCTTGATGAAAATTGTACCCTCTTAGATTATGAACTTTTCCCAAGGAGCAAACTTACTAAAAGAATTATAGAAACCCAGAAAGGGAATTTAACCAAAGAAGAGGAGTCTATACTGAAGAGGATGGTAAAAAATTGTGATGAAATAAGTATAGAAACCAACACCCTCCCCTCAAAGTATAAAAACCTTAAAGAAAATCATAAATTTACTTTTGAAACACCTAATAATGGTGGTGAATTTCTAAGGTCTAATTTAGTAATTGTTCTAAAAAAAACTGGTTTTATCCGAGAAGCAGAGGAAATGATTAAGTTAATTCATGAAATTTCCCTGGATAACACCAGATATGGCTTAAAACAGGCAGCTAAATCAGAGGATCTGCTTCTAATTCAGGCCATAAATGCTGTTGATGATCTGGATGAAACCAATGGAAAGCTAGCGGAACGTCTAAGAGAATGGTATTCTGTACACTTCCCTGAACTGGATAAAATAAAGAGCCATGATCTCTTCGTTAAACTGGTGGCGGATTATGAGGATAAAGATTCATTGATTAGTTCTGGGGTTTTAGATTCTGATTTAAAGATTGAAAAGAGTATTGGAGTGGATATTGGGGAGTCTGATATGGAGATGATAAGGGAGTTGGCTGCTTCCTTAAGATCCTTGCAAAAAACAAAGAAATCCCTTACAGATTACATCGACCAGAAGATGGAAGAGGTTGCACCTAACCTGCGTGATCTCGCCGGAGCATCCCTGGGTGCTAAATTGATAGCCCATGTTGGTGGTATTAAACGGCTTTCTCTTCTTCCTTCCGGGACTATTCAGGTTTTAGGAGCTGAAAAGGCTCTTTTCAGGCATTTAAAGACCGGTGAAAGACCTCCTAAACATGGTCTTATCTATCAACATCCGGATGTTAGGGGTGCAAAATGGTGGGTTAGGGGGAAAATTGCCCGTGCTCTTGCATCTAAAATATCTCTGGCTGTGCGTAAAGACGTTTTTTCTGGAGAATTTGATCAATCCATTAAAGAAAGCTATAACACTAAAGTGGAGGATATAAAAAAGGCAAATCCCTTTCCCAAAAGATCCAGTAAAAGCAAAAAAACGGATAAAAGTAAAAAAAAGAAAAAAAAGAAAAAAGACAAATATAAAAGAAAATTTGATCTTTACTATTAATTATTTTATTAATATATTCCCCTCATTAAATAAAGTAATGGCTGATTGTCTTACCATCAAATAATAAAAAAGTAGGTGAAAGAATTGGCAGATTTGGTTGCCACAGTATCCATTATATCCAGTGTTTCTTCAATAATACTGGCCATCTTTGCTATATGGTTTTCCCGTAAGGTGGAGGAAAGACTGAAGAAAAATTTTTTAAGGTTAAAAGAAGTTATGGACAACAATCATGACCGGACAAAAATGGTTTTAAACAATATAGACCAGGAAGCCGATGCCATAAAGATGACGGTGTATAATTCACAGGCTGAACTTCGCCAGACCCTGGAAGAAATCATAGAAGAATGTGATATCTCTAGAAACAAAAAGGAATAGGATTACTCTTAAAAGAGAGATGAATAAACCAGAGGAATAATCAAAAAATAACTACTACTAAGTCTCATTAATTGAAACTAAATATTAAATTAATCTTATTATAAAAATAATCTTAATTAACTATTTATAAGTAATAATATTACTAAATAAATATCTAAATTATCACCCTATCAAAATAAGGTAAATGATTATTTATGGTTAATGAATCTGCCTTTGAATCCATTAAAATAAGATATCTGGTTGTATGGATAATAGGATTTCTTATAGTTATGGCTGTCTTTTATGTTTTTACCTCTAATATTCTGGCAGGAGCAGAATGGGATGTGGCTACAGGATTTCTTTTCTATATTCTCATATCATGGTGGATTATTCGTAACTTCAAGAGGGTGAAAATAAATTATCACAAGTTCATCGGAGATTTCCCCTATGATTATAACTGGTTATCACTTTTTACCATTATATTTGCGGTTATAATTCTAACTCTGGGTCTGGGAGAGCTGAGCCGATATATTGTGTCCACCATCGATCCTAACATACTCCACAACCTTCCCCCCACCAGTTTATTTTACAGCCCCCATGAAACTCCACTGGCACCCTTCCTGAATTTTATGGATTTCCTCACCGCCGTAATCATGGCCCCCATAGTTGAAGAATTTCTCTTTAGAGGAGTTATCCTTCACCGATTCACCATCAAATGGGGTATAAAACGTGCCATTTTGGCCTCCTCAATTATATTCGGATTTTTACATAGTGATATCATAGGAGCCTTTACTTTTGCTCTGGTTATGTGCATACTCTATATTAAGACTGCCAGTCTTCTGGTGCCCATACTGGCCCATATAGTGAATAATATGATGGCCTATGGAACTCAAATACTGAGCACCTTCAACCCCCAAAACTACACATCAGCAGCACACCCCAGTCATAATTTAGGAGTGGCTGTTCTGCTTTTGATCATTTCCATTGCCATAATTCTCTACTTTCTCTATCGAAACTGGCCCCAGAGATACTGGAGACCTCCTTACTTCCAGGAAGTCTATGATGGAATCCCAGAAAACCTCTATTATGAATAACTTAAGATGACCGGTAGATTTAATCTAATTTGAATATATAAAGAGTTTAAGAATATTTTGAGAGTAGTATCATGGAAGAGAATGTTAGATTATGGAAAAATTTCACAGGAGTGTACGAGCTGGATGGACATTTAGCCACCTGCAATCTCACCCCTGGCTTGCGGGTATACGGAGAAAAAATTGTGGAATATGATGATAGAGAACTTCGTTTATGGGATCCACGCCGGTCAAAACTGGCCGCTGCAATTCTAAATGGACTGGAAATTTTCCCCTTCCATAAAGATTCTAAAATATTATATCTGGGCGCTTCAACCGGCACCACACCCTCCCATCTTTCAGACATAACCCCTGATGGTCTGATCTATTGTGTGGAGTTCTCACCACGGATGATGCGTAATCTAGTTGATCTATCCCAGTTACGTGGTAATTTAATCCCCCTATTGGATGACGCCACCAAACCACACAACTACTTGCATATGGTGGAGAAAGTAGACGTGCTCTACAGTGATGTGGCCCAACCCAAACAATCCGAGCTTTTCATGGACAACATGCGCCTATTTTTAAAAGAAGAAGGAATAGGTATTTTGATGCTTAAGGCCCGGAGCATAGATGTCACCCGTAATCCAAAAGAAGTTTTCCAGGAAGAAGAATCCAAACTAAAGACCAATGGTTTCCGGGTGCTGGAGAAAATAGATCTGGAGCCCTATGAGAAGGATCATATGGCCTTTATTTGTGAGTTTGGGTTTTAATTGAATAAAAATTTTTATTTTTAAAATAAAATTAAAAATTAGTTTTTTTTAATCCTTTCCAATATCCGATCCAGAATCTTCCCCGCTATCTCCTTTTTAGAAATCAAAGGAACACTGACAACTTCTTCATCCAGGATTATAACCCCATTTTTATCAGATCCGAAACCTCCGCCGTCTACCGCCACATCATTGGCTACCATGAGGTCTGCACCGGATTCTTCCATTTTCTTCCGTGCAAAGTCTATTAAATCCTCATCTGAAACATTGTACTCGGCTTTAAATCCCACCAGGAAAATTTCGGGATTTATCTTTTTGACTTCACCTATTATTTTAGGAGCTTTTTCAAGTTTTAAGGATATATTTTCAGAAGAAGATATTTTAGTGGACTCTGCTTCTATTATTGGGGTGAAATCAGAAACAGCTGCTGCAGAAATAAATATATCATAATCCAAAACCTGGTCAGTCACAGCATTTAGCATCTCATTAACCGATCCTGCATGGATAATATTAAAAACAGGAGGCACATCTACAGTCATATACCCCTGGATTAACGTTACATCAGCTCCTCTGATAAAGGCTTCTTTGGCAATTTCTACTCCAGTTTTACCAGAACTTAGGTTGGTAATTCCTCTTACTTCATCAATTTTTTCAAATGTGGCTCCAGCACTTATAAGCAGTTTTTTACCCTTTAATTCACCGTCTGATACTTCTCTTAGGACATGAAGAATGATTGTATCAATATCGGGAAATTTTGCCTTATTTTCATCTATTTTGGGCTTTATAAAACTGATTCCTTCTTTTTCCAGTTTTTGGATATTTTCTGAGATGGCCTGATACATGGAGTGGTGCATGGATGGGACAAATATTATAGGGGTTTTATACCCAAATGCTGTTAATAAAAGAGTGTTTATAGGATTATCTGCAATTTTATAGGTGAATTTGCTTATGACATTGGCTGTGGCTGGGGCGACCAGTATAAGATCCGCCTGAGCATACTGCACATGCTCAATTTCACCGGTCAGTTCTAAAACCACCTTTTCTCCGGTGGCAAATTCCATAGCATAGGGATGGATGATATGACAGGCATCGTCACTCATGAAGCATTTAACATCAACATTATGCCTTCTAAGTTCCCTTGTCAGTTTAACTGCTTCGATTGCAGCTATACTTCCTGTAACACAAAGCACGACTTCCATAATCAACATCTATTCATAATGTGTTGAAATAAATATAATAACAGGATTTATCCTCTGTCTACTACCACCAGAGTATCTTCAGAGGTTAATTCATGGATTATACTGTTTAAAACATCTAATCGACCGGGTATTTTCCTTGAATCCTCTCTCATAACCCTTATTTTATATTTCTCCTTGCCGTCTTTGGCATATACTATGTTTATACCCGATATCCTGGCGGGTGCCAGTATATCTCTGGCTACTGAGCGGAGATCTGAATTTTCACCAACCACCCTCACCTTTTTACCTATGGTTCTGGATATCTCCCGGACAATCTTACCACTTTTACCAATAAGTTTTCCCACCTGATCCTTCTCGGTAACAATTATAACCATGTCCCCTATTTCGATGGCCTTTTTAAATCCTATTTTACCATCACCCACCTTATATAGTATTTTTGCAATGTCTAAATCCATTTGGCTGATCTCACCACTCTTTAATTTATTTTCACAGCCTTGACAGAGCATTCCACTCTTCAGACAGACATCGCATACTGGCAATACCATTTACATTCCTCCTTTTTTCTCTATGATCTTGACAAATACATAGTAATACCTTATAATTGCAAATTTTAATTTCCCGAGAAGAATTTGTTTTAAGACAAACCATAAACCCGGATGATCCTTATTATAATCTCTACCAAAGCGCATATTCCACAGAGTCTATAGCTTAATAGTTTGAATATTAATCTTAAGATTTCCTATAAGATACAGCTAAAATAAAAGCAGATTATATGTCTATAAAGCATGCTACTCTGTCTAATATAAAATGATACTCTAGCAGATATAAATCTATCGTTATCTCTAATATATATTTTGCATGATTATAAATTAATAAAATAAATCAAAACTTAACACCAAAAATGAGAAACCTAAGAGAATTTCAATTTATCTGAAATAAAAAAAAATTAGGATGGGTAAAATTTTAAAATTTTACTTGACCTTGAAGCTGTTTATAATGAGATCAAAGTTATTCTGCTCCTTATCAAAGTTAGCAGGGAGTGATCCACATAGAATCACATAGATGGTGTTATTTTGCATGATCCACACCGCTCTCATCTCCCTTTGACCATCACTGGAATTAGTTATATAAACATTTTCAAAGGCTCTGTTACTGTTTATGGTGATGTTGGCTTCTGAAATACGTTGATTGGTAGTGTTGTTGAAAAATCTAGCGTAGTTTTCTGTGTATGCCGTCAGCAGATCAGTGCCTTGGGTAGCATTTGACTTCTGAATGAGTACAAAGGTGCTAGGATCTTTTGTTTGAGCGTTTACTGTATTAGGATCACCTACAGCAACTATTGCGTTAGGAGCTGTCGTATTTGCAATTTCCCATGTTCCATTATACACAAATGAAATTCCATTTTGGGAGTAGGTTTTAGTCTCATTTACATTGCTGTTGTTGTTAACGCATCCTGAGGTCAAAACAACCAGGGATAATAGAATGATGATCAAAAAAAAGTATTTCTTCATTTATTCACCTTCTAAATAAATCAAATAATCTGAATATACATTTAATTTTTTACTTAATATCAATTCAAAAAATTATAAAAAGAGGGAAAAAGTAATTCAATCAACCAGTTGTGCTTGTACCGCCGGTAGAACCGCCAGTGTTACCACCTGTATCGCCACCAGTATCACCGCCAGTGTTACCACCTGTATCGCCACCAGTATCACCGCCGGTAGAACCACCAG
>MVQZ01000295.1 GCA_002067565.1 Methanobacterium sp. PtaU1.Bin242
GTCAAAAGACTACTAGTGGTGGTATAGTTGAAAATTTAACTGATTTTTGGAATAAACGTGGCACTGGTGGTAAGATAGGAATTGGGGTGGTTGGAGTTTGTTGTTTGGGTATATTATTAGTTGCTTTTGTGGGATTATTAACTGGTGATGCTAGTATGAGTGCTGATCAAATAAAAGCAACCGCCGTTCAGGTAACAGCTGATGATTTATATAATGATAGAGGAAATTTAGTTGGTAAACCTGTAAAATTCACAGCAGAAGTTCTTCAACCAGGTGACGACACTATGAGGGTGTGTGGAATTGCTATTGATAAATACGGCTTTAATGATGCAATGGACAAGGATATTCTTTTAGACGGAGATTTCAGTAAAATAACCATTTATGAACATGATGAAGTCTATGTTTATGGAGTCTTCAAGGGTCAAGGCTCATATACAACAGTTTTAGGAGCTGAGAGGAAAATACCAATGATAAAAAGTGCCATAGTAGTGCCCACAGGAAACAAATACAAATAAACAAAAAGTGATAGATTGTTGGAATTGATTAGCAGTTTATGAAGCACATTGTGGCTGATGCAAATGAGGGAAACCCTCATTCAATATGATCCTAGTGGTGGTATTTTTGTTTACTACTAATCCTTGTGAGTAGAGGCTGATGTTCATGAGCTTACTCCTACAACCGAACATCCGGCACTACCCATTCACACTTTAGGGGTGGGATGATTTTCATTTATTTATTCTACTTTTTGTTCATTTGCTAAGTATTTTCTTGATAATTTTCCGATGTATCCTCCTATAAGTCCTGAGATTGGGAGAATTATAAAGAAAAATAGCATTTTATTTGGTGATAATTCTGTTTTGAAGACAAATTTGATTATTAGTAATGATAATAATAAAAATAATAAACTATTGTAAAGTCCAATTATTGCTTTATCTGACCAGGAGGATGAGTAAGCTATGTATCCGCCAAAAATAATTATAATAATACTAAAAACAAGTAATTGAAGAGTATCTGTCGAATATTTAGAAACTATATTAAGAAAATAACAAAGAAAGAGATTTGCAAAGATTATAGATATAATTGGATGAACTTTCATTTCTTACCTTTTCCTAATTAATCGGAGTTAATACCGCACCTATACGGAAAACATGGAAATATAGCAAAACAAGTATAATTACCACTGAAATGATTATAATTCCCAGAAATATTAATATATCCCTACTTTTAACCATGAATTCCTCTCCACCATTTATTATTCGTTTTAATCTTGGTGAAAAAACTTAACTCTATCTTATTTAGATTCGTCTTGTTTAGGTTGTCTAACACCACATTTAGGACATACCTCAGCTTTAGCATCTATTTCTTCTGCACAATAAGTACAATACTTTGTTACCTTTTTTTCACTTATGGTTATAATTACCATCAATACCACACGACCGATTATGATGTTAGTGTTTAATAATAAAAACTAGTTTCGATCACATTCAAATAGAAAAACTTAATAAAGAATGAGCAGAGGGGTGAAAAATATGGAACAGTTTAGGGATATGATTGTTGACATGCATCCTTTTGATATAATCAAAAATGCCAATGGAATTACTCGATATAGGAGCTATTAGTGAAGATGAATACCTAAAAATTAAAAAAAATATTTGAATCAAATTTAATTTTATCTATTTTTATTTATTGTTTTCGTGCTTGAATTAATTAACTTAAATTAGAAATTATGGAGTCATTTGAGTATTAAGATTAAATATTTATCTATGATAACATAATCAATTTATATTAACTTCGTTATATGTGCGAATAACGAAGTAAGAAATATGAAAATTTTATCAAAAATTCGACCATATGGTTATGGTAACTCAACTATAACGAAGTTATTATTATATAAATATCTGTAAAATTACAAAAACTGACTATTTTTACTTTTTGGTGTATATGGACTCTATATTTTACACTAACTTTCGTTAATAAATAAAAAAAATGATTTCATAAGATTAAGAAAATATTTTTTTATAGCTAAAACCAGTTAACCTTTACATATGTTAAGAAAAAATTTATTAACTTTTTTCAGTCAATTATCAATTAGAAATAATAAAAAAAGGAGAGGTGTTTTTCGATGGTGTTTGATCCCACTGTTGTGCTGAACTTGATTTTTGGAGTTATAATATTAATTCTGGGTTTGTGGGTTTACCGGCTTAAAAAAATGATGTTAGCCCTATATGTGGCATTTGGTTTTGCACTTTTTGCTATTTCTCATCTGGCCATACTTTTAGGAACTCCAAGTTCTGATATTTCCATAATCATAATTCGATCTTTGGGATATCTGGTTGTTATATATGGTTTAGCCCGTGAAGCATGGCGAAAATAATGATATTAAAAAAAATCTAACCAAGGAAATAATTTGTTCTATTTTTTCATTTTTTTCTTTTTAAATTTTTTTTAAACAAAATAACTTATGAGATATTATTCCCCTATACAAAGTATTAATAATCTTTAAAACCAAATTTATTATGTGGAGGGATGTAAATATGCCATATTGTGATAAATGCGGCAGTAAAAATGAAGAAGATGCAGAATATTGTTCAAAATGTGGGGCTCCTTTTAAGGATGGTGATGAAAGACGCAGATATCGGCATGATCGTCACCGTCAGAGAGAGGAATGTTTCGGATTACCCCATGGTGGTTTAATTGTGGGTGTAATCGTTGGTGTGTTCCTGATCATTTTCGGTCTTTCATCAATCTATGGTTTCTCTGTCTGGCAGTATATTTGGCCTATAGTGCTTGTTATCATTGGAATACTGATAATAGGTGGAGCTATTTACAGTTACAAAAACAGATATTAGCTCCCATATTCAAGTATTTAATTTACATTTTTTTTTAAAGGATTGATAATCCACATTATTCTATTTTTAAATGACAGACTGACTGCTTTTTACAGTTTTTGCAGATAGTTCCATGGTCCTGTTGGGAGATCCTGGTTCTGGCCAGAATCCAGAAAATTATAAGGATAAGAAAGTAAAATTCTATAAAGAGGTTGTTGATCATTGTATCTAGTCCAATAAGGATAAAAAGAGATCCAATAACCAGTATTATGTTGATGAAGAATTTAAGAAGGTTATGCTGTATCTTCAAAACAAACATCTGCATTAAACTAATAAAAACACACCCTAAACCAATTATTAAAAAGAAAACACCATATTTTGTATCTAAACCAACAGATAAAATATAGATTAAACTTCCGGCCATACCCAGAATTGCACCCACTATCAATCCGGTGCAGCCAGCGCAGTATTTTTTACCCTGCCAGTTGATGGTGTGGGAGGCGAACTCTCCACAGACAGGATGATGGCCCTTAAATTCCGTTGAATAACTTTTTTTATATTCCATCCCCCATGATAATTTATTCCTACCACCCTTAGATAAGTCGCATTGGCCATAATCTAATTTATGTTCATAATCATTTGAGAATTCATTTTCCTCTCTCCTTATAAAACTCCGAGAACATGATGCGGGATAAAAGGCAGCTATCATCCCTAAAAAACAGATTAAAGAAAATAGGGAGAAAATCATGGTTTTCTGGAGGTTGAATATATCTGGTGATGGAGGGATCCAAACTAACAGAAAAATCAAAAACAACAATCCTAAAAAACTGAATAAAAGGTAATATAAATCCGTAAAATTCCAATTAATCTGTAGTCGATTCAAAACAATTCCCTCAGTGACTGGAGCAAGCCTTGACCTGCCATATATCTGTAGGTCTGCCTTTTTAATTTGTTTTGAGAGAATATTCCGGTTATTCTTCTTTTCATACTTCCGTAGAAACTTCGGTAGCACTGGTAAAGTTCTTCCTGTACTTCCAACCGGGATAGGTATTTGGTAGGCATAACTGCATGGACCATGTCATAATTGCTCCAGTTTTCGTCTTCAATCCATCCGTTCTTCTGGGCAGTTTGATAGATTTCTGTCCCGGGAAAAGGGGTTAATATCATGAAAATGGCCAGATCCGGATCCACCTGATTGACAAACTCCCGAAACTCCTCCAGAGACTCATGTGAATCATTTCTATCCCCTATCATCAATGTAGCCTGGGAAAGTATATCATTATCCTTTACTAAATCCATGGCCAGCTTTGAATCTGAGGCCTTAATGCCCTTACGAAAATTTTTAAGGGTGGATTCATCATGACGCTCCAAACCGGCCATGATCCAGTTATTACCTGCCTTTCGCATTTTTGAGAGAATCTGGCTGTTTTTGATAATATCATCGCTTCGGGCCTGGACAAACCACTTTAAATCCTCATTAACACCCATTTTTATTAGTTCATCACACAATGCGCTGGTTTTTTTACCCAGAGTAAGATTATCATCGGTTAACCATAGAAAGTTGATATCGTATTCGTTGTGGAGATGTTCCATCTCCCGGGCAATACGCTGGGGTGATTTGCTCCGCCACTTCCCTCCCCAGTGCACCCACTGGGAACAGAAAGTGCATTTAAACTGACATCCCCGGGAAGCTTCCACCATGGCGTAGCCATCGCCAGCACCGGCCATTAATTTAAAATGATATTTATGCATATGATCGGCTATAAAATGATAACCTGGCAGTGGAAGATCATCTAAATTGGCAATCAGAGGGCGGGGTGGGTTGTGGATAATTTCCTCTCCATTGTGGTAGGACAGTCCGGCAACTGCAGCAAGTGTTTTGTTTTTCTCTAAATTGGAAACCAGCTCCAGCAGTGTTAGTTCACCCTCACCCCGGATAATAAAATCAATAATTGGATAGCTCTCCAGACTCTCCTGGGCCAGAGCGGTGAAATGCTGACCGCCTGCCACTGTTTTTATATCTGGATCAATTTCTTTTACCATATCCAGGGTTCTAACAATGGTGTAGGTATTGCAGGTGGCAAGGCCACTGCAAACCACCACAGATGGCCGGGAAGATTCAACCCTCTTTTTAAGATGATTCCAGCTTATTGATTCCGCCTGACAGTCCAGGACTTCAATTTCCCATTTATCATTTCTTGACTCCAGAAAAGCAGCAAGCTGAAGGATTCCCAGGGGAGGGGGAAGGTATTCTCCCATCACAAACCAGAATTCTTTAGGTGGTTCAATGAATAAAATTTTCAATTAAAATCCTCCGATTTTGGGACAGATTTATCAGCTTTTTATGGATTCTAATCTTAAATATAACTATTAATATTTAGTTTTTTTAAATTAAATATAATATATGGGTTTATACCTTTTTATAATTCCTTAGTGTCACTCACCTGTAGTTTACCACCGCACTGACATTCATCGGTGAAGTCTTCTGGTCCTTCACCTTCCTGCAGTTGGTAGTAACCCCCGCAGGAGTTACAGACCAGGAATAACTGACCCTTCCTTTGTGGTCTGATCTTCTTTTTATTGGAAGATGATTTATTAAAAAGTCCTCCTACTTCCTTCATTATACCATTGCCCAACTTTTCTGCTTCCCGCATAAGATCTTCTCCTGTCTTTTTAAGTTCATCAACAGGTTCGTCTCCAGATTCTACATTGGACGTGGTAAGGTGCTCCTGGTATTGGTAAACATTAATACCGCATTCTGTGCAAAACTTGTTTCCTGGTTTTACTTTAGCAAGGCATTTGGGGCAGCTGGTTATCTCCTTTATCTCCTTTCCGCATTCCATACAGAATTTATCTCCAGGGGTAAGTTCTGCATTACAATAAGGGCAAGTAACATTAGACTGTGGTTCAACACCTTTATCCCCCACAGGAGTGCCACATTTTTTACAGAATTTGTCCCCCCGCTCCAATATGGCATTACATTTACTGCAAGTTTTCTTGTAATTATTTCCCTCCATAGATTTCCCACCTTTTGTACTGTATAGTTAATCATACCCTTTTCTAATGAATAATATTTTTGCTTTGAATTAAATTTTTTTAACGTAATTGAAGATGGAGCTTTTAAAAATTGAATAAAATAGTTATAGTACTAATAGTTATATTATAAATGGTGATTTTGTTGATTTGTCCTGAATGCGGATTTAAAAACAGGAAATATGCGGGATTTTGTGAAGAATGTGGCTATGATTTAAGATATCTTCCTCAAAACCAGCCAACAACAACCCGGTCTTTCACCTGGAATTTAATTATAATATTAATTCTTCTGACCATAGTTCTGGTTTTATTAATTGTAGTGTCCAGATTATTCTTATCAAATCTCACATTCACCTCCTGAAGTTAGTGAATAATAACATTTAAGTAGTAGGATGAACTATTATTTTAATAATCCTAAAGGGATGTCGAATTTTCCCTGACGGTTTAATTATCTTTAAGGAGGTTGAAATATGTTGAGAATGCATTTTTTAAATGTGGGACATGGGGACTGTTGCATAATAGAATTTCCAGAGCACATCACCATGGTTGATATAAATCGATCCCAAAAAATGGATGATAAATCAGTGAAAGAGGTAATTTCAGCAATAAAAATCAAACATCCGGATAGATCGCTTCGAGATTTTGATGAAAATGTAGATGATCCAGATATGGCTTTAAAAGAGGCAGGTTATGACCTAAAACCTCAGGATCCCATCCAGTACCTTGAAGAGAATAATATAAACTCGTTTTTCCGATTCATTTCCACCCATCCTCATATGGATCATCTGAAAGATTTCGGTAAATTGACCGAGTCTGCGGATATTTCCAATGTATGGATTGTTAAAAACTCATTTGGCCCGGATAAGCAGTTACAGAAACAGTCCCGGATAAGTGATTGGGATACCTATGTAAAATTAAGAAATAGTGATAGCACTGCAATAAAGGAAACAGGGACCCCTGAAACTGATGTTTTAAGGGCTGAGGAAAATTCTCTGGACGATTTTTATAAAACAGATGGTATTAAAATACTCTCACCAAACCCGGAACTGCTTAAAACTGCAGAAGACGATGACAACCCTAATGTTATGAGTTATGTGCTTTTAATAGAATATGGACCTCATAAAATTGTACTGGGAGGGGATGCTGAAAAAGAAAACTGGAAATACATCCTGGATCAGTATAAAGACCTGATTAAAGATGTAACTGTCTTGAAAGCTGCTCATCATGGCAGAACTTCTGGTTTCTATGAGGAAGCGGTCAGGCATATGAATCCGGAATACACCATTGTCTCTGTGGGTAACACCCTGAAACCCAAAGTAGATGCCTCCCAGAAATACAAGGAAATCACCAGAAACTTTCTTACCACCCGTTGGAAAGGTAACATAGTACTGGAATGCCATGAAAATGGAGAAATTAACTGCATAACACAATATAACTAATATCAAAAAAAATTCTAAGTCAAAAAAAGAAGGATCTTATAGAGATTTTATAAATATCTCATCCGGACCACATTAAAGCCCACTACAGCCACCACAAACCCAAGACGAAGATAAGGATTGACAGGGGCAAAAATAGCTATTAAAAGTATTAAAATCCCCCCAATTGTATGGGTGAGTCAATTTTTCCAGTCAGAGAGATATTTTTTTATTCCCACCAGTATTCGTTTCATCTCAAAACTCCATAAATTTATATCAAATTTAGATATATACATTTTTGATATATCAATCTGTGATATATATTTTGTGGTTTTACATGCTCAAAATAGAAAGTATCTATAATTAATTTTCAACCAAGTTAAAAACAGTCTATTTTAAACCTCTAAATTTTACATTTATTGGTCAAAAAAAATAATACATATTTCTTAAACATCAGCTTAAACAGGTCAGAAAAATTTCTGCAGATAATTTATATCCAGGGGTCATAAAACAAATTTTTTTATTATAATGCAGATCTTCAACTGAATTATAATAATATTAAGGGATTTAATTAATCCAAACTACTTTAAATGGAGGATTTAAACATTGCGATTAATTTAAGATTATAATTATAAATTTGAGGCAAAAGGTTTATGTGATTTAGATCATTTCTAAATATACAAAAAAAAGATTTACCATGTTTGATATAAATAACTAAATGTTTGATATAGATTAACTATACAAAAAATCTAGTTCATGTTGAATTTATAGCTAAAAGGGGGTGAAATATTTGGACAGAAAATTATTAGCGCCTCTTATTATTGTAGTTATTGTAGTTGCAGGGGTTGGTTTATGGTTTAATATGTCCACTCCAGTTAACAACACCACCAACAACACATCTAATAAAACAGTTATTATTATCAATGAAAACAGTTCAAACCAGTCCCAGAACAACACCACCACCATAATAACTGCAGAAAGAGCTAAACAATTAGCCCAGCAGTATATTGGAATGGGCGTCTATCTGGGAAACACCACATTAACCACTTATAAAAATGTTAAAGTCTGGAATGTCACCGTATATACCACTCAGGGACTCTACACAGATTCTATTTATATAGATGCAAGCAGCGGTACTCGAGTACAGTGATATTATATTTTAATAGGATAAATTCCTAATAACTCTAAATTCTTAAAGTAGGTATTTTCCAATTTATTTTTCTTTAACTGTTTTTAATTCAATTAATGCCAATTTATAGGCGTCTTCTGTTATTTTTTCATCATCCAGCAATGATTTAAGTTCAAATACAATATTTTTTACGGTAATACGATCTCCTTTATTGCGCAGACTGGCATATCCCATCAATATAATAGGGTCTTCCTCAGCCAAGTCATAGATGGTCAAGGGCACCTTCTTCCGGGACTCTGTCTTGTATTCAGCACCTATGATTTCAAGATTAACAGTTTTTGCATCCGTATTAACAGGAGCAACCGTTTTTATGGTTACACTACGGATATACTGGTTTAATGTTTTTCGAAACTGGTTAAAGTTAACTGAATAATTATCCTGCCAGTTTATGGGGGTATCATTCACCACATGGGTTATACTGTCGATGAAATTGTAGAATAAACCTCCCTTCTCACCGTAAATATTATTAGTCTCTGGATGATATGGTGTGGTAAATTCACAGACCCATTTAAGGCGATTTTCATGATCGGTGATAATAACATAAAATTCCGCCACTTCTCTTTTACCCATGGGTATGGTTTTAAATTCCCCAACAACAATTTCACCAGTTATTTCTTCTCCCTGAATTAATTCACTTAGAAATTTGGTGTTATAATCCTCAGTTTCTTCCTTAGCTACTATTCCAAAATCTAACATTTCCAAAAGACTCCCAGTTCTTTTTATTAAAATATAAATTTATCTTAAATTAAGATTTTTGATCGTATAAAAAAAACTACTTATCGATGATTAATTTTTTAAAAAAAAATATGATTGATGATTTAATATAAAACCAAGCTATTGTATTAATATGGACTGAGTGGCAGCAAAGGCTAATTTAATGTTACTGGTCACTATTTGCAGCTTACGTTAAAATTTCCAGTTTATGCTTATACAGTATTATAGCATCTTTTAAGGCTCAAGTTAAGAGATTATATTTATTAAAAAAATCTAAAATCTGATTTAGGATCCATAAATGGTATTATCAGAAATTGGGATATTTTAAGATGTATTGTCCTGAATGTGGATGTGAAAATCCAGATGAAGCTATTTTCTGCCAAAATTGCGGTAATAAATTAGTTGAACCCCTTGAAAAATCTTATATTCAATCAGATTTTTTAGATATGGCCCTTAAAGGAAAGAATAATCTGTGGCGTTATATTCTGGGAATTATAATAATATTTACAGTTTTTTATGGCTACGCACTGGTTATTCCAGAAGAAGTGTTAACTTGGGGGCCGGTGGTTAACTACATCATCCAGGACTCTGTATATATTTTTTATATCCTGGCCATTGTATTTGTCATCAGATTTTTACATAAAAGAAGCTTTATTTCATTGATAACATCCGGAAAATCAATTTATTGGAGACCTATCCTGCTGGGGTTTGCTTTATATTTTGGTTTAATGTTAGTTCTCTCATTTTTGCCCAGTTATCTAACTGATCCCGGATCCATATCTATAAATCCTGATTTGGGGATGTTTTTAATTTTTATACCATTTCTACTGATTTTGGTGCCACTGCAAACCACTTCAGAGGAGCTTTTTTTCAGGGGATATCTACTACAAGGCACGGGATTTTTAACCCGGAATTTCCTTATTCTGGCGGTTTTAAATGGAATACTGTTTATGATCCTCCATTTGGGAAACCCCGAGATGGCAACATCTCCCTTAGCTGCTGTTGACTGGTTATTGTTTGGTTTCATCATGGCCTATATTACCATGAAAAGCGGGGCTTTGGAGCTAGCCTTAGGGGGACATGCTGCTAATAACCTGTTTTTTGCATTGATGGCCAACTATGAAAATTCGGCCCAAAGCACCCCTTCCTTATTCTTTACAGCCGATTCTAGTGCAACCATGGCAAATGAACCCATTTCCATCCTTATATCTCTGTTAAATATCATATTGATACCTTTATTGTACTATATTCTGTTATTTATAGTACAAAAAATTAGGGGGTATTGCCAAATAGATAGAGGCTAATTCAACATTAATTTAAAAATTTGATATAATATTAGGCAATATATATTGTTTAAATTAAAAATAAAATTTGGATTATCAAGAAATAATCATTTAGGTTATAAAAAACAAAATAAAATCAGTCCAAGAATAAAAAAAATTATGCAGAATGAATTAGAGATAGAAAGATGGAAGATTTCGGGGAGAATATTAAATTTGTAAGAGAAAATGATGAGGTTTTATTAAAACTTCATAATCAAATATCAGCTACATATTTTGGTATTTGGTTAACCTCTCGTAACATTGATTTTAGGTTTATTTCAATTCATAATGAGGATGATGTG
>MVQZ01000296.1 GCA_002067565.1 Methanobacterium sp. PtaU1.Bin242
TTTTTGCTTCTGTGGGCTACTATAATCATATCCGGAATCTACCATGGGCATCTACTATTACATTCCTCTATGTATTGTTTGGCACCATTTTATTTATATTTGGTACATTATTTCCTAAATTAATCACCAGTAATAGTCATAAAATTAAATCCGCTTTAAATAATAAAATTGTATGGGATAAAACAGCATCATGGTACTCCAAATTTAAAATTATTTTGGATGAGAGGGTACTATTCTCTCTGGTACTGCTGGCTCTTATCTTACAGGGTGTTAATCTCTATCTGCTGGGAGGTATCCCACTTTTAAGTGGTTATCTTAAGTTTAAAGCCACCACAGATCTATGGCGATGGGCTTATATCATTTTTCTTCCAGCCATAAATCTTCTCATAGCTAAAAATCCTCGTAAATGGTATTATGTTCTTTTTATAATTGGACTGGTGCTTTTTGCTATAAACGGCTACCGTACCAGCACCATGGCCATTATCATCAGCGTAATAATCACCACCTACTATACAATACAGCTTAAAACAAAATACGTGCTTCTATTTATCCTTGCAGCTGCCTTTATTGGTATTCTCCTGGGATATGTTGCAGTTAAATCTATTCAATGGCAAACCTGGGTTTTAAACCCATTACAACTTTTATTTTACCGGGCAGGGTTCACCATGATGGTTTTAGACAAAATTGTCCATATGGCTGGTTTTACTGGTGGAGAACTCTTTCATCAAGCACTTACTGGAGGCCATCCCCGGGTGACTGTGGGACAGGTGGTTTTAGGATATCAGGCAGGAGTTTATCCCACAACCAGCATCACTTCAACCATTTTTGGACCGGCAATTCTGGATTTTGGGGCGTGGGGATTGGCAATCCAGATGTTCCTGCTGGGTTTAATACTTAGATTAATGCACAGTGCACAAAATATGGTAAACGGAGCATATACAGCTTTATATGCTATCATACTTGCTCACACCATGATATGGATTGAAACCAGCCCCACAGACAGTATGGTCTGGTTTTTTTATGTTTTAGCAGTCATGGCCCTTCTTATTCTTGCTATAAATGTTTATAGAAATTATTCAAATTCTGAAAATTGATAATATGCTCCTTTATACTATCCTATACTTAAAATGAAAATAAAATAACAAATTTTACACTGGAAATGAAGGTCTAATTAATACTAATTTTTATAATTATATGTTATTTTAAAGAAGCCTCAATCTTTTATCTTTTTCTTTATTTTTTTAAATTTGCAGTAATTAACTGTATAAATGTCTTAATTTTAGTTTAAAAGTCTTTGTTAAGATACTCTATCTCTGTTTTTACTCAAATTTAAATCTCCTATATAAAACTTGTTTTAAAAATTAAATCAAAAAATACTTATTAGATTATCCAGATAGCAAATTTGGTGATATAATGGTTGTAAAAATAGGAGTTATTAAATGCGGAAATTTAGGTACCTCTCCTGTAATTGACTTAGTGCTTGATGAGAGGGCCGACAGACCTAATATAGATGTTAGAGGTGTGGGTTCCGGTGCAAAAATGAACCCAGAGCAGATCGAAGATGCTGTACCAAAAATATTGGACTTCGACCCAGATTTTGTAGTATTCATCAGCCCCAACCCTGGTGCACCTGGCCCAGCCAGAGCCCGAGAATTACTTTCTGAAATGGATGTACCTGCCATTATCGTAGGAGATGCTCCTGGAATGGGTAAAAAAGATGAAATGGATGAACAGGGATTAGGATACATCATCGTACAGGGCGATCCTATGATCGGAGCCCGAAGGGAATTCTTAGACCCTACAGAGATGGCGTCTTTCAACTCTGATGTTATAAAAGTATTGGCAGCAACCGGCGCCTACAGAAAGGTTCAAGAAACCTTAGATGCCGCAATAGCCCAAGCAGAATCAGGATCCATTGATTTACCTAAAGTGGTCATCAGCACCGAAGTAGCTGTAACTGCCGGTGGATTCCAAAACCCATACGCTAAAGCAAAAGCAATGGCAGCATACGAAATAGCCATGAAAGTAGCTGATGTGGACTTAAAAGGCTGTTTCATGACCAAAGAAATGGAAAAATACATACCTATCGTAGCATCCGCACATGAAATGATCTCAGCCGCTGCTAAACTAGCAGTGGAAGCTCGTGAAATAGAAAAAGCTAATGACACCGTACTGCGAAAACCACACGGTGGACAGGGCCAGACTCTATCCAAAACCGAGTTAATGCTGAAACCAGAATAATCTATTAAAGTGGTCCTTGGACTGCTACTTTTTTTATTTTTTTTAAATAGTTATACCTAACCTAATTTTAATTTAACAAAGTTCTATTATATTATTTATAGTTCTTATTACTCAATAATTATCTATGAAAAAAGAAAAAAGCATCGCCCTGTTAGTGGAAAGATTCACAAAAGCAGCCAGCATGCAGCGGTGGAATGACCATATTCGTCCGGTGGAGCTAACGGAACTGGATAAACAGGCCCATAAAATGGTTATAGCATATGTGTTGGCCAGATTAGAAGAAGACCGGGGAGAAGAGATAGATTGGAGATGTCTTATTGAGGGATGTATCTTCGAATTCCTGCAGAGGGTTATTTTAACCGATATTAAAGCACCGGTTTTTCATAAAATGAGGGAAAATAGAGATGTACAGCTGAAGATGGATCAGCATGTCTTAAAAGAATTAGAAAATGATATTGGTGGTTTTAACAAAGATTTCAGGAAAAGATTCCATGATTATTTTTTTAAACCAAAAATTGATATCAATAGGAGGATATTAAGAGCAGCTCATTATTTAGCTACCAATTGGGAATTTAAGATTATCTATCATGCAGCACCGTTTATTTATGGAATTGAGGAGACCAGACAGAATATTGAAGATCAGATTGAGGACCATTATGATCTTATTGGTGTGCAGAGGATATTGTTGAATAAAAAGTCCTTTGGTTTCATTGATCTTTGCGGACAACTCAGATTCCAGAAAAGATGGGCCCACACACCCCGTTTACCTGAAACATCGGTACTAGGGCATATGTTAATTGTGGCTATAACCTCTTATCTGGCAACCATGGAGATGAATGTTGGGGTATGCCCTAAAAGGTTTTATAACAATTTTTTCGCAGGATTATTTCACGATCTACCCGAAATTTTGACCAGAGATATAATTTCTCCAGTAAAGAAGGGTGCGGAGTTGGAAAAAATTTTAAAGGAATGTGAAAAACGAAAGATGAAAGAGGAACTTTTACCCTTGCTTCCTAAACCCTGGAGAGATGAAATGCGATATTTCACTGAAAATGAATTTAAAAACAAGATCATAGATAAGGGTCAAATAAAAATTATAAAGAAAATCAGCAAGGAACTGGATAAAGATAACCTCAATCCCCTGGAAGGAGAACTGATTATGGTTTGTGATAAGCTTGCAGCATTTATTGAGGCTTCATTGTCTATAAAACACGGAATTAAATCTGATGAATTAGTTGAAGCTAAAGAAAACATATATGGGGAATATAATGATATAAAAAGTAATGGGCTGGACTTTGGAAAGATATTTCAAAATTTTAATTAATAAGACTATTAATCAGTTATTTCAATGATAAATAATGAATTTCAATAAACATGCTTTTATGTATCTAACGGTTTTCAGTAAGTGCTTTAAATTTACGTACAAATAGTTTCATCATTTCTTTATACTTGTCCTTTTTTATATCCTCTTTTGTTATCATCATCTGACCCATGAACTCCATCTCCTGGTTGGTAAGGTATTCTCGTATATATCTAGCGGCATTCTGGGATTTATTACTCTTGGAAGTAATTAATACAGTAAATTTTGTATCTTTAGCATTTTTAAGTAATGTTAAATACTCGTGGACTGGTGGTGGTGTATTACCGGCACAAACTGGAAAGCAAACTACCAGAGAACCATAATCCCTGAGATCTGTTTTGCAGGGCTTTATAGGGATCTGATTACCCCGTAGAGAATCCCAGACATTAAATAGG
>MVQZ01000297.1 GCA_002067565.1 Methanobacterium sp. PtaU1.Bin242
ATTATCATTGGGACTTATATCGCCAATTTTCTTCCCAATGAAATCTCCGTCTTCCAAGGTGAAATCGAGTAATTCTGCATCTCCTCTTCCAAGAACAGCTAGATCTGCAATTTTTGGCCGTAAAATCAATTTTTCAAGATAACTGGCAGCTGCCAACTCCGGATTCATTACTATTTTAATACCTACCTTTTTAAAGGCAGCTTTATGATCAGGATCACTTACCCGAGCCACTATTTTGGGAGTTTTCAGATCTTTAGCCATTACGCAGGCTAATAAGTTGGCCCCATCATTTCCAGTGGCTGCTACAAAAACATCAGCATCTTCTATTTTAGCCTCTTCCAAAATGCCGATATCGGTTCCATTACCACAAATTACAGTAGCATCCAGTTCAGGGGCAATGCTATGGCATTTTTCTTCGTTATTTTCGATTAAAGTTATTTCATGGCCATCAGAAATTAGAAATGAGGCAAGGTTCAATCCAACTCTTCCACAACCCATGATCACAACTTCCATAAGAAAACACCAAAAATTCATTTCTAGATGTGATATTAATTTATACTCACATAAATTTTTTATCATTTAAATCTCAGGATCTGGTCGCCTAGAACTTTAAATAATATGAGCGCTGGAATTATTTCGATCCTACCAATCCACATATTAAATATAAGGAAGATTTCAGCCATGTTGGGCATGGTGGGGGATGTTATGCCCATGGATAGCCCTACATTTCCCTGAGCAGATGCTACTTCAAAAAGAGAGTCAATTCCTTCATATCCATATTGCATTAGTACCAGCCAACTAGTAAAAACAAAAACAAGATAGATGAAGGTATAACTTCCTGCTTCCTTGATTTCAGCATCACCCACGGGTTTACCTCCTATTTTTCGGGTAATGACAGATCTTTCTGGGGATAATACTTTCCTTAATTCCCAATAAATCCCTTTAAAAAGAGTTACAACTCTTATGAGTTTTAATGCACCTGTTGTGGAACCTGCTGCCATACCAATGATCATGGCCAGTATAAGTATTACTTTAGAGTAATCTATCCAGGAAACCATGGTACTCACTGGCAGGGTGTTTGAACCAGTGCAGCTCAGGGCAGATACAACATAAAAAACAGCGTTTAGGTTGGTGAATTTCCCGAATACGATTAGAAGTATCGAAAACGCGATAACAATAATAATCATTGCCTGAAATTGTATATCACGAAAAACATCCAATGTTCTACCTTTTAAGGCCTTATAATGTACTAAAAAGCTGGTACCTCCCAAAATCATCAATATAATAGTTATAATGGTTATTAAATCACTGTTATATGCTCCAATATTGTTATTTTTTATAGACATCCCACCTGTGGAAAGATTGGTAAAGGTATTATTAATAGCATCAAAAAGAGGCATACCAGCTAACAGGTAAAGCACAATACCGATGAGGGTATAGAGAAGATAAATCCACCAGATGGTCTTAACAGTGTTGGCTATACTGGGTTTTATTTTCTCTTCACGGGCTTCAGATTTATATAGTCGGGCTGCAGCTGTTCCTGGTCTTATTAAAATACCAATAACCATTATCACAACTCCTAAGCCACCAACCCACTGTTCAATGCTTCTTAAAAATAGAACTGATTTGGGAAGGATCTCCACATCAGGATAGATGCTAAGTCCACTTCCACTCCAGGCGGACATACTTTCAAAATAAGCATTTAAAAAATCGATATTTGTAGAATACATCAAACAGAGGCTGCCAATAAAGGCAGCCCAAAGCCAGGCAACTGCAGCTATTATCATTCCATGCTTAAGTCTTAATCTTCTATCATCAAAGGGAAGTTTGGTTAAAATATATCCTAACGCAATAGATAATAGGCCAAAGCTAAGAAATTCAATATAGGTATTTTCACCATATATCAGGGCAACTATTATGGGTATTAATATTACTACCCCTATTCCCTTCATTATTATTCCTAGGGGGTTGGCCATCAATAAAAAATCCTTTTTACCTACAGAAATTTTCATTTTATCATAATTAATAAACTAAATCAACCATTTAAATCTTGGCCCTTCCCATAACTATCAAAATATTCTAATAGAAAAATACAAAAAAATTAATGGTTTCATCTATCCATTTTCTGAAATAACTGGTTAATATGGTATAAAAATCTTATTAAACCAACATAATTTGTTAATTTTATCAAATAATCTTAAATTTTGTTTTGAAAATTAAATAAAAATAGAAAAAAAAATTATTTGGCATTTTTAGCTGAGTTCAGCCAATCTTTTAACTCTTTTAACCATGTTGGGGTGAGTGGATAGCAATTCCATAATCTGACTACCTGTGCCTATTCTGGTGCGGGCGTATTTAAGTTCTTCGAGCTCGGTTTCACTGATAGTTCCGTCCATGTTTAAATCTAATTGTTTTAAGTCTTCTATTTCATTACCAGCATCTGAAATATCATTTACAAAGAATGCTTTAACACCTTCTACTTCCTTTATTTCGTCCTTATTGGCAGCTGCCGATCCATAAACCAGTTTATATAATGCGCTGGCCAGCTCATGTGGGGGGTTGCCCAGTTCTATGCTTCCCTGATCTGCGTAGTATTCTCTGACCCTGGAGATGAAGAGAACTATAATCTGTCCTATTACATAACCGGCCAATGCAGCTATACCTATGAGTCCGGCATTGTCATTACGACTTCCACTGAATAGGGTGCTGATGAATATGTAATAGAATATCAGAGGAACTGCACTAACCAGGGTTATTACTGCCATGTCTCTGTGATTGATGTGGGATAGTTCATGGCCTAATACTGCCCTTAATTCGCCTTCATCCAGTATTCTGAGAATTCCTCTGGTAACGCAAACTCTACCGTCCCCTTTGGTTCTGCCAAAGGCAAAGGCATTGGGAATATTTACCTCGGAGATGCCCACTTTTGGTTTGGGTATGCCTGCTTTCATGGCCATTTCTTCAATCATGGTATGAAGTTTGGGAGCTTCCTCTGGGGATACATATCTCACTCGCATACTCATCTCTACCAGCTTAGGCCCCAGGAGATACTGGCCTAGTATGATGGCTATAGCCAGTATAGCATACACTGTAGGGCCTCCGAATCCAAGGAAGTACCCTATCAAAGTTACTATTACATAGAGTAGCCCAAATAAAAAGGCCATTGCCAAATATAATCTCATTGTCAGTCTTAAAGTACCGAGTTTTTTCATTATTCATCACCTGACTTCACGATCTAATATACGATGATATATATAAATATTTCTAATGGTTTTGGATCATTGAATTTTTAAATTGATAATATAGCTTAAATGTGTTGTAAGAAATTCTTTTCCAAGTCTTTAATGGTAAAAAGTAATAAGTAGTTTAAAAAAAAGGAATTATCGCCGTTAGTCCTGCTTTTTATACCAGTATTTATATGTTAAATAAGCAATGAATGCAACAATTCCTATAACCACGATCACATCCAGTATATGGAAATAACTCTCTATAATTTCCCAGTTAGGCCCTAATTGAACGCCAATATAGCCTAAAACAAAACACCAGGGCAGTGATCCCAAAAAAGTGTAGATTGTGAATTTTTTAAGGTCCATTTCAGCGATTCCTGCTGGTAATGATATGAACGTCCGGATTATAGGCAGAACCCTGCTTATAAGCACTGCCTCATGGCCATATCTATCAAACCACTCGTGTGCCATGTCTAGTTTGCTGTGACTAATCAACACGTATTTACCGTATTTTTCCAGAAAGGGCCTTCCACCTTTAAGTCCCACAAAATAGGCGATTAAGGATCCGAAAAGGTTTCCCAGAGCACCCACCAGGGTTATTCCCCACAAGCTCATTTTCCCATCATAAACTGCAAATCCGGCAAAGGGCATTATAACTTCGCTGGGAAGGGGTATACAGGCACTTTCAATGGTCATGCCAATGAAAACACCCCAGTATCCCAGGGTTTCGATTAGATTAATGGCTATATGACTTACATATTCTACAATACTGATCATAGTTTAAATACTCTAAACTTCAACATATAAAAATGATTTCATAATATCACAATTTAATTAAAATTAATTGAGTATAATTTGATAATCAATCGCATAGTTTTGAAATTGAATTATACGACGATCTTACATTTGGATTTAGGTGTTAAAATGAAACTGATCAACATGGAAACTTTTCTTATATTCTTACGGGGTTTGTTCATGGGAACAGCAGATGTAATTCCCGGTGTATCCGGCGGAACAATTGCTTTAATCACTGGTATTTATGAAAGATTAATTCATGCCATTAGTCGAATTGATTTCAGGTTCCTACTATATTTAGTTGAAGGAGATGTAAAGAAATTTAAAGAAAATGCCCTTAATGAAATAGACTTTGAGTTGTTTATCCCTCTCCTTCTGGGTATTGGAATAGCAATTTTAACAATGTCCAAGGTCATATCATTCCTTTTATTAAATTATCCTGCGGTTACCTATGCTTTTTTCTTTGGTTTGATACTGGCTTCAGCAAATTTTGTTTACAAACATGTAGACGGTCTTACTTTGAAAAATATAGCATTCCTCCTGGTTGGATTTATTTTTGCAGTTATTTTCGTAGGTTTAAATCCAATTCAGGCTAATCATTCTTTACCGGTAATATTTTTCTCAGGGGCTGTTGCTATATGTGCCATGATACTGCCTGGCATTTCTGGAGCATTTATACTGCTTCTTTTAAACCAGTACGAATATATGATCACTGTATTAAACAACATGCAATTTACTGAAATAATTGTGTTTGGAACAGGGGCCTTAATTGGAATCTTATCCTTTTCAAGATTTTTAGATTACCTATTAATCCATTATAAATCCATTACCATGTCATTCCTGGTGGGATTGATGATCGGTACACTAAGACTGCCCTATGAAAAGATAGTGGTTAGTATGGACTATATTATACCTGCAATAATTGCAGCGATAATAGGATTTATACTGGTTTTTGTAATGGAGAAAAAATTTGAAAATAAGCCTCTGAAACAGTGAGATAGGTAATCATTTTTCTCTTTTAGGATAAATTTCCTAAAAATATGGCAAAGTCTGGTTTCTAATGAATTTATAATTTATACTGATTTTTATAGATTTTTGGAAATTTTCCATCAACCATAACCAGTATGTAACTGTATATATTAATCATAACAACCTACTCTAATTTCCTGAAACCATTAGGATTAAAACCGTAACCTAAAAGAAGATTCCGGTCATCAATGGACAAGGTTTTTTCCTCAGCAGGAGGTATGGGGCGTCCTTTCTTAGCTAAAATCATCCCTTTTTGTTTATTAGCAGCCATAAATTTGCCAGCATCTCCATTTACAATAATATTGCCTTTTATCATGTCTATGGCGGTAAAATCATCTGT
>MVQZ01000298.1 GCA_002067565.1 Methanobacterium sp. PtaU1.Bin242
AATAAAATTTATTAATTTTTTTATTATTTAAATGCGGGCTTTTAAGTTTCAGGATGCTGCTATTTATCTTAGCTGTGATTTAGACACGTTAAAAATCTCTATAAATCTAAACTTCCTTATGACTATAATTTTTTATCAATACCAACTTCAGCTCCTTCATGCATCTTTAAATCATTTTTATATTCAACTAATTCGATTTTACAGCCAGATCCAATGGTTACATTGTTACCTCTAACCACATTTGCAGTGGTATTTTCAAGATAAACATCATCTCCCTCAATTACATCTGCTGTAAGTTTATTTTTACCATCAGGCATTATTTTGCTTTTAATACCTAAAAAACTTATTTTCCCGCTTTTTTTGACTGTAATTTCAGAACCACCAATTTCATTTGCTAGGGACGGCCCATATAAGCTGAGTTCCAATTCATCTGCATTTAAAAATCCGCCTATTCTAAATGAACCTTCGATCTTTAAAAATTCGGCATTGCAATCTCCATCAATGCTTATACTTCCATATGTTTCAGCTTTATCTGCCGAGAGATTTCCTTTAATATCTGTTGTACCCTTAACATTGACCTTTTCTGCTTCTAAATTCCCTTCAATAGAATTATTACCATTTACTTTCACAGAATCTGCCTTGACATTGCCATTTAAAGTGCACTGTCCATTAATCTTGAGAGAAATGCATTCAAGATCACCATCTATCCTTCCGCTTCCATTGATACTTACAGAATTGTATTTGCCGCCAGTTACACTTCCATGTCCATTAATTATTAAATCATTCGTAGCTTTTTTCATAATATCACCACATTAAACTATTTTAATCTTTAATTCCTCGATTATTTTTGAAAGATTCAGCTTTTCAATGATTTTTGTGCTGTTTTCAAAATAAATGTCTCCAACATTTGAAACCAGACTGCAACTTGAAATTCCAAGTTTGCGTAAGAAAAGTAATTCACAGCCTTTCCCCTTAAATTTAGGATAAAATTCTTCTAAAAGATCTAAAATCATATTTCCTTCTTCGAAGTTGATTTTCCCTTCTTCAAACATTTTATCCAAAATGTAGAGGAACAGTATTTTTTCAAAATCAAGCTTTTTGGTCTTGCCTTTTTTTTCAGTATAAAAATCCAGGGTCGTTTTTGAAACAATGTTATGCTTAATTAAAGTTTCATTTTCCAAAGTTATTTCCATTAAATTCGGTGAAAACATGCTTGCAAGGTTGTCTAAGGATATATCTCCTTTCATATTCTTTATTTTCTCGATACGGCCAATAATTTTCTCTTTTGGAAAAAAAGTTTCCTGTCCGGTATAAGTAGATTTCCGGATAAACCATTCTTCAGGGATTAAATTTTTCCTCTTCCAGCGATATAATTGGCCATATGAGATTTCAGTTAATTTTAACAATTCTTTTTTGGAAATCAAGTCGTTTTCCATTTTAACCACCATGTCTTAATAAAGCGTAACAAAACACTGTTACACACTATATGGATGTTAATATTTAAAGTTTTCTGTTACTTATCAACATTTTTATATCCTTAAAATTAATATTTGGGACATCAATTACCGAATTCCCTAATCAAGCACCGGCCTATATTGTCATTTTTTTTTTGGAATACAGCATTATATCATCCGTTATTTGGTACCGATAAGTATTATAATTTATATTAGAAAAAAAAGAAGCATTTATTTAGTCAAACCTTAAAAAAATTAATAAACATCAAAAAGATCAATTTTTATCTTAATACATTTAATTAAAAGAATATCCCAGAAGAAGATACTATGAAACCCTCTGAAATAGCTCTTATGAGGCTTCAAAATCAACAACTTACCCATCCTCGATTCAAAAATCCAGAAGAAGTGATCTCCTGGTTGGGAGCTGTTCAAGGTCAGGATTATCCTGGTGCTAAATGGGCGGTGGGTCTTCGCCTGCCTGGAAGTACTGATGCTGATCTGGAGCAGGCCATAACTCAAAAGAAGATTCTCCGGACCTGGTTGATGCGGGGCACCCTGCAGCTGGTCACTGCAGAGGACATCCACTGGATGTTGGAACTTCTCTCACCAAGAATTATAAAAAGTAACAAAAGACGTTACCAGGAGCTTGAACTGGATGAAGAAACATTAAATCAGAGCAACCAGATTCTGAAAGACGCTTTAAATTATGATGGGGAACTTAACCGGAAAGAACTTTTAAATATTCTCCAAAAAGAGGGAATATCCACCGAGGGGCAACGAGCGGCCTATATGTTGCAGAGAGCTTCTCTTGAGGGGCTTATCTGTCAGTGCGGAGTGCAGCGTAACATTCCCATTTATATGTCCATGGATTCTGTCCCACAAACAAAAACTTTGAAGCATGATGATGCGCTGGCAGAGCTGGCCCGGCGTTACTTCACCAGCCGAGGTCCTGCCACTTTAGGAGATTTTATTTGGTGGTCCGGACTACTGGCGGCGGATGCCCGGACGGGTTTAGAGGCTATCCAATCAGATTTAACAGAGGAAACAATCCATGGTCAGATACACTGGTATTCGGATACAAAACCCTTAGTTGAAGATGATGATCCAACTGCACATCTCCTTCCCACTTTTGATGAGTATTTGTTCGGTTATCAGGATCGAAGCGCAGTTATAGATTCACTTGCTAAAATAAAACTCTCTAACCGCTACCGATCGACTATAGCCATCAATGGACAGATTGTAGGGACCTGGAGGCGTACATTCAAAAAAGATAAAGTTATCATAGAACAGGAACTTTTTAAAACTCCCCATGGAAAGGAAATGGACATTTTAAACCAAGCAAAGCTTAGCTACGGTGAATTCCTTAATTTAGAGGTTCAGTGATCCGCTTCATAAATGTAGATACTGCCTAATTTCTTAATTACATGAAAACCAGCTATATTAAGTTTCTGATCACTGAGGGCATCTATATAGTAGTCTGCTTTATTATCTATTAAAAACCGTGAAAATGATTCTGCACTGACATAGATGCGGGGAACTGCAAACTTAACCTCCTTTTTAAGACACCAGGTGACTGCCGGGTCGTAATCAGAGTAGATCACCTTACTCTGATAGCTGGGATCATATACCGTAAGCCAGTCACATGCAGACTGTATCTGAACCCCATATCCCTGTTTAGGTGTATGGCCAGTATAGACCGCGGTTGCATAGGAAAGAAGCACCAGACCTACAATCAGGTATAAACCCCATGATTTTAATCTTTCCTGTTTGATTTTAAATTTGTATTTTTCTATAATGGTGCTTAAGCCCAGTGTTATGAAGTATGCCAGGGCGGGGGTCATGGTGATGAAGTATCGATCCACTTTAAGGAGGATGATGCTGTGGAATATGAAAAAGGCAAAAAACCAGGAGAGGAATAAGAAATCAATCTCCAGTTTTATCATTCCACCGCCCTTCAAGAGCCTGTAGCCGGCATAGAAGGCTGCCAGGAATAGAACTTCAGTTAACATGTAAGGGGCAGTGAAAAAGCTTAGAACACCCAAAACCAGAAGGGCAACCATTAATATCAGCCATGCCATAGTTTTATTCCTTTTCATGTTCCCTGTTTTCTTTAAAATTTGATAGAGATATAGTACCAGACCTAACACGACTATTATTACAAGCATATAAGATAAAATTGAGGGAAATCCCTGTGAGGGGTTCTGTATCTGACGGTAGGTGCCCTGAAGCGGCCCTATGGCTATATAATTCAATATATTATATATAAAGTATAATTTATCCGGATTATAGCCCAGATCGTTTGCTGCAGCTCCGGAGCCCAGTAAAGTGGAGGTGAAAATGTTTATAAAGGGATTTAAGTTCCCCAGTTT
>MVQZ01000299.1 GCA_002067565.1 Methanobacterium sp. PtaU1.Bin242
CCATGCATCATGATTTTCATCGAACAGGATCTTCACTCCTAAAAAAGGATGTATCTGCCGAACTTTCTCTAGGGAACGTTTGAATTTCTCCTCACTAACAGTTCCCCTAATCCTTGCGACTATAACTGCATTGCTGTAAGGGTTCCATAGAAATGTCCTCTCCAAATTGGATAATCTGCGGATAATTCCCGAGGCATGGTTGGTTACAGCTTTGTTAACTTCTACTATCATTTACATCCTTATTCTGGTTCGTTGTCATGAAAAATTTTCCTATTTTATCCGCAATGATTTTTTCAAATTTAAATAGAATTTTGTTCTTTATTAATTATTGGATAAATTATTTCAAAAGAAACATATCTTTAAATTTCGCTTATTAAATCGGCAAGCTGCTCTAAATCACGAACTTCGAAGCATTCTGCCCCGGCATCCTCATAATATGAAACCTGACTATCCGCCACATTCCATTTATTTTTAGACTCCGGGTTCAATATTAAAACCCTTTTTGTCTTCCTTGACATTTCTCTGATAAAATCCGCGCTTAAAGGTTCTTTTTTGTATTTTGGACCTGCCCAATCACGGCAATCAGTTAAAATTAGGACAAATGATTTGCTGTTTAAGTTAGCCTGTTTCATGAAACTTTCAAAGGCTGTGTACATATTAGATTTTCCATGGATCATTGCATTTCTCTGCCGGATCTGTATCACTTTAAGAAACGCATGAATTAAATCAAGTTCATGAAGGGCGGATGTGATCTCTGCAGTTTTATTATCAAATTCAAATGCTCTGGCCCGGTTAAAGGAGTTTTGTGCAGCGTAAACCATACTGAAAAACCAGAGACTTATCCAGTCACAGGAAACACTTATATCGCTTAAAAAATAATGATTCTGTTTTTTTATTTTGGGCTTGCTTTTTACAAGCTCTAAAAGAGCTCCGCCATGCTTTAGATTCTTCCTAATGGTTCTCCTGATATCGGGTTTCTGTTTTTTGGATTGTTTATATCTTCTAACCCTTTTTGTGGCTATTTTACGGCCGAGTTTTTGACATAAATCTATTAATTCTGGTTGTAATGAATTTAAGGTGTTAAGGTTACTTTTTAGCAGTCCTGAATTCTCCATTTCAGGATTATCACTGCTACCGCCCAATGTATTTTCTATGTACTCTAACTTGATATCATCTGTAAAATTATCGTTAATATAATTCATCCTATAATCCATTAAAGGTGTGGTTGTTTTTAAATTAGAGTTTTTATCCTTAATTTCAGGTGAAGTTGAAGCCTTTAATGATGATCTTAATTTATCATAATGTGTCTGGAATTCCTGTTTGCTATGTCTAGACGTGATTTTAGGAACTTCTTTTTTTCCCTCGAAAACATATCCATATAATTCATTAAATTTCTCTCTCTGACGATGATCCTTAAGATAAATACATGCCAATGCTTCCTTTAAGTCACCTTCATTATCTTCAATTAAAGGAAGAGCCTGACAGGCCATCTTAGTGCTTCTTATACTTGCGGGGATTCCATTCTCCCTTAGTTTTCCAGAAAATCTGGTTATTTCCTCTAACATTTTCATTTCCATTTATAAAATATTATTCTATTTTTAATCCAGTTTAAATGACTTAAAAACTTTATCCTTATCATCTTCGTTCTTTATAACCACATTAATGGTTTTATTAAAGGTTTCATCGTCTAAATCGTTTTTCCCAAATATTATTAAGCTCTTTATCCAATCAACAGTCGCCCTTATGGATGGTATTTTAACCAGACTGAGGGTTCTTATCTTCTGCATTTTCCGTACCACAACTTCTATGAGTTCCAGTGAAGCATCCGGTACATGTGATTTGACTATCTCCACTTCCCTTTCAAAGGTGGGGTAATCTATGTATAAATATAAACAACGATCCTTTGTCTCGTCAAGGAGCTGTCTTTGAGAATTTGAAGTCATAATAACCATCAGATCATTTTTAAGATCGAATGTTCCCAGATCATTAACGGTTATCTGTTTTTCCCCCAGCGCCTGCAAGAGGAAACTCTCTACTTCCTCATCAGCCTTATCAATTTCATCAATCAAGATAACTGAATCATTTTCATTCATAAAAGACGATAAAAGAGGCCTTTTTATGAAAAATTCTTCCCTGAATACATCCTCTTCTGTTCCCTTTATCTTGGACATCTCCAGATTTAAAAGCTGTTTTTGATAGTTCCATTCTCCCACAATATGTTCAAAAGTAATTCCTTCGTAGCATTGTATTCTAAAAAAATCCCGGTTAAAAGCCCTGGATACTGCTTTAGAAAGCTCAGTTTTTCCAGTTCCTGGCGGTCCCTCAATTAAAATGGGTTTTTTTAATGATAATGCTAAGAAAACTACAGTAACGATATTTTCCTCGGGAATGTAATTATTTTTGGTTAAAACGTCTTCCACATAACTTATATCTAAACCGGTTTTGGACATGAAGTCACCATACTTTTTTTATCAAATAGATATGTTAGACATATTGTTAAATCAATCTATTAACAGAATAGCCATCGGTGTTATTGGGGTGGGATCATCTTCGTTGCTAAACTGTAACTTCATCCCTGCATTTTCTGCTGTTTTTAACAGGTTTACACCCATAGCCTCGGATGCATAACGTGACATAAGAGGATAGAGACAAACTCCACCTTCCACGTTACATTTTTCACAGAGCATGCATTTTCCCCCGAAAAAAGCAGTGGCCAAAGGATATCCCTGTTTGAATGCTGCCCTTTCAAGTTCCAATAGAACCATTAACATGGATTTGTAAATCTGCGAGTAATCATTCCATATGGTGGATGTTACCGTAACCGGGTCCTGATACCGATCCCATAGTCTAAAATCCTTATTTTTAGGCTTGTATTTTTCCAGCAATTCCTCGGATATCTCTGGTGGCTTAATCCTGATGACCATCGCCACACTGTAATCATTCAAAATCTTACGGAAACTATCAACACTTGGCGCGTACGGCGGACATCTCAAATTCCTCCCATAAGTGGGGCAGCCAATCATACAGCGGAGGCGCACTCTGTCTTCAACCACTATCTGATCTGCAGGGATAACCTTTGCTTCTGCACATCCCAACCCCAAGGCTGCTTTTTTTAAAACTTCAGGCATTCAAAATCAACTCCCCTAAATATTCCATTTTTCATTGAAATAGGTATCTCTCACCAGTTTTGCTTTTTCACGAGCCCAATTTTCCAAGCCCATCTTTCTTATTAATGCTAAATTAAATACTTTCATGTTATGCGGAAGCATAGATGCCTGGTCTGAGTAAGGGTGTAGATTATCACAGGGAAAATCATCACAATCAGCGCATGATTCTATGCCTTTTGAAGTAACGCACTTAAATACTTTACATGGCTCTGTCCGTAAACCTCCGATAGGACAAATACCCTCTTCCTTCCGACATCCTCTGCACACAGATATTTCATATGCTTTCTCGAATGGACTGCCATATTCCTGAGCCCGAGTTGCTAATTGTTTTCTTACCTCTTCATTATCATTTGCCAAATAACCAGGACAATTAAAACAGTCCAAACCACATGGAGCAGTTAATTCCCTCAAATTTAAACCCTCATCCTTACTAATCTCAATTTTTGTAACTTTCTGTTTCATTTTTATCCCCTCAACCTTTTTTACAAGATTATAACTATCATCAACCACTGCATGGGCAAAGAACATGGGATTATAGAACCCTCTGTTCTCATTTGCCTCTGGAAAATATTTATTTCTATATTCTTTACCAGAAACATTACTAATATTAGAAAAACCGTGTTGGGAGAGAAATTCCTCAATTTCTCCCTCTTCAATACCAAATTTAAGATGCTCTCCCATCTGTTTTAGAAAATTTTTAATCATTTTCCCTGCTTCACTGGTTTCATTGATTACAGATTCATCATGATAATCAAAAATAACCGCACTTCCTTTATGCGAATTTCTGGAAATAAATGAAAAAAGTTCATCAACAGATTCCGATGAAAGATATTGAATAAGCCCTTCCATTACAAAAAGAGTCTTTTTTGAGCTTTTATACCCCTTATCAGACAGACTTTGGCCGAGTGTTCGGGTTTCCAGATCAACAGGCACATAGACAACATGATCAGACAAAAAACCAAATATCTCCCTGATTTTCTGTTTTTTAAAGTTCTGAGTGTCTGGTTGATCCACTTCAAAAACTTTCACCTTTTCCAGTCCATCCATACGGTAAGCACGAGTATCATATCCCGCTCCCAGAATAACCAGCTGTTTCAAACCATCAACAACTGATTTCTTTATGAAATCATCGAAATATCTAACTCTAACTCGGAGAGAAGTACCCATCTCCTGGCCGATAGGACCAGCCATCTCGGTTACTGCCTTTAACTTAACTGGATCATTTATTATTTCCAGTGTCTCAGGCTTAAGAAAATGGATGGCATACGGATCATAACAGATACGTTCACCGGCAGGTTTAAATGATTCAACTGCTCGATGTGATGCTACAAATTCTGCTGTTGCACTAATTTCTTTCCCATACTCATTTGACATACAATCAACCTCATATTTAACATTGTTTAGTACTGTATTCACTATTGCATTCACTCCTATTATCTGGAAATCCAAGATAATCCAGAGCCCTATTGCGGACATCGATTTTCTCTTTAGTTATTGGGCTTTGAACATCTCTTAACTCAGCATAACTCATTGAAAATACCATATTATTTCCAATACTGATTCCTCCCAGGTTTAAAGGGATCGAATCGCTTATTACTGGGATAAAAATCATTTTTTCAATTTTCAGGTCCCCATAGATCTCAGGTATGTCCAGTCTTCCTAAATTTGAGGCAATAGTACCGGGAATCATATGTGCTGATTTTTTTGCAAACGAAAAAGCAATATTCTTTTCATCTTGAATAAAACGGGAAAGATTTTCTGTCTTGGCATATGCTTCTGGAATGGTGTCCTTTAGAAGTGCAAAGGCAGATAATGCATCCAAAAGCGCAGGATCAAAGTCCGGTGTTTCTATGGCAGCAGAGTCCAGCTCTTTAACTCTTTTATGAATCTCTTTATGCATGACTAAACAATTATCCCAGAATGACCTATTTGATTTATAAGTATAGGAAAACCGTGGAGCCCCTACACAGAAACAGAAAACATCGTCAATGGGTGTGGTTGCATGTCTGCGCAGATCAAAAGGCACCCATAGCTGCTTTTGGTTTCCAGCAAATGGAGCGACTAAATCTTCATGTGCCGCTATAAATGCGGTTATCACTGCAGATCCGATTGAAACTCCCTTATTTCTGCATTTTTCCAGAAGTGATTCTGTTTCAGCTGGCTCCAGTTCAAGAAGAACTGTGTTGAACTTATATTTTTCCCAGTATGCATCCTGAAGAGCTACCGCGTCTTTATGGGTAAAACGATAAGGTTTTTTCTCCCATTTTCTGTTTGCACGACCCATAACGAGTTTCATTATAACTGATTGTAGCGAAAAGCCTTCACTTGGGAAGAGATTTATAATATCAATGGGCGGGATCACTTTAATTTCTTTTTCTGGATTTTTGTAGTTGTTAAGCAAATCACGGACTAAATATACCAGTGACATTCCATCACAGATACTGTGATTGCATATTATCACCAGATCCGATAATGTTTCCGAATGTAATAATACAAATCGGATTAGTGGGCCTGTTTCTGGATTAAAAGGTATTTGTATTTCGTGTCGCAGTTCATCAAACCATTGTGTATCTGAAACCCTACGAACAGATTTAATTGTGGGTTTAGGAACATTATCAGTGGAAAGCCATGCATTATACTCATCATCTAACACTATCTTTGCACCTGCAAGCGGATGCATCTGCAAAATTATATCCAGTGCATTATACAGTCTTTCTTCTGAAACATTCCCACTGATCTTTATTACCATTGACACGTCACTATAAGGGCTCCATAAATACATCCTTTCTAAATTTGATAGCTTACGAATATATTTAGAGTTATTTGTAGCCTGATCTTTGTAAATTGTCTTATTTCTCTCAATGTTTACCCTATTGGCCGTTGGCATATGTTCTAACCTCCTCTGAATTGATTCCCACATTTTCAATTAATCTGGTCTCCATGGATCTACCATCCACTTTTCAACAATCAGTTATTTTATAACGTCATGTTATCGTATAACAGTGTGTTATTTAATAACAGTGTGTTATTAGTATTAAAGTTTTCGGTTCATACAATGGGATGGGGATAAAAAAAAACAAAAACTGATTTTTTTAGATAATAAGTCCATAAAAACAATTAAAAAAGAAACACAAACCCCTCAAAAGAAATATTTAAATTCTTTTCTGTTTACTATTCATTTCTTAAGCAATTGGCCAACAAAATGTATGTAATTTCTCCTGAAATCCTGATATTTTTTGATATTTCTATCTTCTATTTCCTTTTCAAGAATTGGAGATGGATTAATCATACCTTCAATTGCAGATATAATTAAAATCGCCGCATAATCAGGTTCAATATCAGAAGAGATACTTCCAGTTCCTATCTCAGTTTTAATGGCTGAGTGCAGAATATTAAATAATCCCTTCTGCAGATCGAGTATTTCTCTTACATCATCCCATGCAGGACGTCTTAAACTCGATATATGGAATCTTCCGGATTGAAATAAGTTATAAATCTGTTTATACTGGGGATACAAACTAAAAAAGTGATAATATGTGTTTCCAAATGCATTGATTTTCTGAGCATAAGACGTGTTTTTAACTCTATTTCTAACCATCTGGTTCAATAAACGAACCCCACGCAGAATAACAGCAAAGCACAATGCCTCTTTATTTTCAAAGTAAAGGTAGATAGTTGCCCTGTTTAATTCAACCTCTTTGGCAATATCATTCATGGAAACATTATCATAACCTTTGGAGAAAAATAGCTTCTCCGCGGCATCGATAATTGATACCCTCCTTTGCTGTTTTTCTCTCGCTCTTCGGGCTGCAGTTGACATCCAATCTCACCTACTGAATGATATATAAGCATAGTACTTATAAATGAAGGTTTGCCTTAAAGATTAATTCAGAATAAAAAGGTAAATCTTAAAAAAAGAGAAGAATATTCTATAATATTTTAAATTGCTTCTAAATCAATTAGAAATCTGTATACGTATAACAAAACTGTTTAATCGCCAAATAAAAAAAAATAAGAATAAATTATATAATAAGTTCTCATTTCACTGTTGCATGTACAAAGACATAAAGGCTACATACATCCCTGTTTTCATTCTTACCATGGAAATATAATTTTTTATAATCTTCACTTGTTACATTCTGGATTTGAGAATAGCCTCTCTCTTTTAGAAATTTTTCAATATTTCCTTCCTTAATTCCAAATTTAAATGGTTCTCCTGATTGTTTCACACGTTCATGTATGCGTTTGCCCACTTCCAATTCACATGTACCGTCAACCACTGATTCAGGGAAATAATCGAAGATTATCTTGCTATCTTTACTCGAATTATGCACTATAAAGGACAGTAAATTATCCACACCCTCTGGTGGAATGTAATAGATGAGACCTTCCATAATAAAAATGGTTTTTTTTGAGGGATCATATCCATGTTCAATTAACCGTATGCCCAGTTCTTCACTCCCCACATCAGCATCCACAAACGCAACGTGATTAGGAAGTGAACCAAAAATTTCTTTAATCTTTTCCATCTTCATATTCTGGGTGCCCTGATAATCAACTTCAAAAACCCGTACTTTCCCTTTCAACCCTTTTATCCGATATGCACGGGTATCATATCCTGCACCCAGGATAACCAGTTGCTCAATCCCCTCTTCAAGAGATGCCTTGAGGTAGTTGTCGAAATATCTGACCCTTGCTACAATGGAATTTTGTGTTCCTGGAAATAAACGATTCATCTCTTCCATTCTTGCTTTTGCCACTGGATAATTGCATGCAGTTGCTTCTAAAAACTTCAACAACTCCGGGCCAATAAAATGTATGGCATAGGGATCATAACAAATCCGTTCTTCTTCATCCTTTGCTGATTCAATAACTCTGTGAAAAGCTATTTCTTCGGCCGTACCACTGGTATCTTTCCTTTTTATTTGCATTTCACTTATTTTCATTATATCCGCTCATTTTAAGCAATTAAAAACTCATTTTTTCATCATCACTTTCAGCACCATACAAATCCAATCCATGTTTGGTTTCAATAGCAGGAGTTATGAAACGCAAGTAATGTTCCCATAGTTCATTTTTACCTGTTCCTGTAGCTTTTAAAGTTATTTTCCAAACAGGATCCATGTTCATGATACTATTTCCTATGATACTGAGAAAAATCGCTATCTCTGTTGGGTTTAAATCTCCTCTTACAGTTCCCTCCCCCATGCCTTCTTCAAGTATATTACTTGTAATCTGGATATTTCCCAGGGCTAACTCAGTGAAATCCTTTGCATATTCGTTGTTTTTTAAAGATGATGGATTTGATGCAGCATAACATAGCATGTGAAAATATTCAGGATATTCCTGAGTGAACTGGAAATATCCCTGAATCAGTGCATGTAATTTATCAATTCCACTACCCTCATGATTTAAAGATTTTAAATGTATTTCATTTAATATATGCATTCCACGCAGAGCTACAGCGTAAAATAAAGACTCTTTATTCTTAAAATAGAGATATAACGTCCCTTTGCCCAGTCCTATTTTCCTGGCTATTTCATCCATTGAAACGGTACCGTAGTCCATTTCAAAGAATAATTTCTCAGCAGCATCAACTATATCATTACGCCGTTGTTCTTTTTCTCTCTCCTTCCAATTGACCATTGACATTGTATTTCACCTGATTTTACATTAATATCCAGAATTATGAGAATTTTTATATAAAGAATGACTTACAGTCTTATATATGACTATGAGTCAAATTAGATATATAAATCTTTCTATTCTTTAAATTTATTATAATTAAAAATAAGATCTCTTGCATCCCCTGATATTTAAAAAAATTGTAATATGCTTTTCCAGATCTGCATAATTACAAGCTAAAGAAATTACCCAACCACTGCATGAGCAAAGTATAAAAGATTGCAAACCTCCCTGTTTTCATTTTTACCATGGAAATAGGCTTTTTTATAATCTTCTGGTTATGTTCTGAATATGTAAAAATCCAAATTCCTCAAGGAAATCTTCGATTAACTCCTCTTTGATTCCAAATTGCAGCGGTTCTCCTAGTTCTATGAGATGATTTCTGATATTTTGTCCTACTTCCAGTTTACAGTTCCCATCAACTACCGATTGTGGATAATAATCAAAAATAACCGCGCTTCCTTTAGGCGAATTTTCAGTGATGAAAGAAAAGATTCGAGCCACAGCTTCTGGTGGGATATACATAACAAGACCTTCCAGTACAAAACAAGTCTTTTTTAAAGGATCATATCCGTTATCAAAGAGTTTTTGACTAATTTTTTCGGTTTCAAAATCAACAGACACATAAACCACATGTTCAGGAGTAGAACCAAATATTTCCTTAATTTTTCGGGTTTTAAAGCTTTGAGTGTTGGGATGGTCTACTTCAAAGACCTTTACGTTATTTTTAAGCTCTTCCATTCGATACGCTCGTGTATCATATCCTGCACCCAATATAACCAGTTGCTCAAGCCCTTCATCAATAGATCTTTCAACAAAATCATCAAAATATCTTACTCTGGCCATTATTGAACTACTTAATCCGGGGAAACGACGTTCAGTATTCTCAATTAGTTTTTTCGCCTCATCAGGATGTTTCATTCCAAATTCTATTATTTCTGGACTAATGAAATGTATTGCATATGGATCGTTACATATTCTTTCATCTTCTGGCTTGTTGGATTCACCAAATCTCTGCATGGCTATCCCTTCTGCCATCTGACTGGGTTTTTCCCTATTAACTTTATTTTCTGACATTTTTTTCAACTCTTATAAATCCATTGTTAAATTATCACTCAATCATTGCATGAGCAAAGTAAACAAGTTCACAAACATTCCTTTTCTCATTTTTACCCTGGAAATAGAGCTTTTTATAATCTTCACTGGTTACATTTTTTATATTTGAAAATCCAAATTTGCTAAGAAATTTTTTTAATTCTCCTTCTTTAATTCCAAATCGAAGCGGTTCTCCTTGCTGTATTGCGAAGTTTCGTATATCCTGTGCTATTTTTAGTTTATTAGTCCCTTTAATTACAGATTCTGGAAAGTAATCAAAAATTATTGCACTTCCTTTCCCCGAATTTCCCACAATATACTTTAATGTTTCAGAAACAGACTCCGGAGTAATGTACATAATTAATCCTTCCATAATAAAAAGAGTCCTCAACGACCTGTTATATCCTCCATTAAACAACTCTTTACCCAGTGTTTGAGATTCAAAGTCAACTGGCACATACACAACATGTTCTGGGATAGAACCAAAGATTTCTTTGATTTTTTGAACTTTAAAGCATTGGGTATCTGGGTGATCCACTTCAAAAACTTTTACATTTTCCAGTTCTTCAATTCTATAAGCACGAGTATCGAACCCTGCACCAAATATAACCAATTGTTCAAATCCATCATTAATAGATTTCTTTACAAAGTCATCAAAATATCTAACTCTAGCTACAATGGAACCAGTACTATCATCCATTGCTGCATTTGCATCATCTCGATGTTTCGCCGCATATTCCAGTATTTTAGGATTAATGAAATGAATGGCGGAAGGATCATAGCAAATTCTTTCATCTTCCGGCTTAGATGATTCGTAAGCCCTTATCATAGCAATTCCCTCCGCCATTTTGCCTGGTCCTGCTCTATTTGCATAAATTTTAGTTTCATCCTGCCTATATACATTTTCTACCATATTTTCACCATAAATTTAGTTTAAACAATTTTAAAAACTCCATACACCCTGTAATATCATTCCCCATTTTGATCATTCAAATATGATTTTAGTAATAAGAACCCGCTAAAAATACCAACTACACACATTAAAACATATGCGTCTACCATAGTTCCCACGACATCTCACGGTTATTTATCTATTTAGCTAATATTCTTCCTCTTTAGGCCACCATCCACTCCATTTAACTGATGCTGCACCATCTTTTGATGCCCTAATGAATGCTCTGATAGATACAAACCATCCAATAGCCCCAATTAAAGCTATTAACCACCATGACTGATTTAAACCTATTCCAAGAACACCAATTATGGCCATAGCCATGAAACCAGTGGCTGAAGCCAACTTTAAAGTTGTCCTGCGATTTTCCTGGGGACCGAAACATGCATTGAATGGATGTGAGATTATCATGGTGTTAAGGATAAATAACAAAGCTATAAACCCAGTATAAACCACTTTTTCCAATATAACCGGCATTGCGTAACTTCCGGCAATAGCTGCTGCAAATCCAAGTACTGATAATGCTGATGCACCGGACAGTTCAACTGTACATCTAAGTAAAATGGGTACCTTCAATTTTAATACTCTAGTAACCAGTATAGCCGCTATTCCACCAACTATCATGGATAAAATAAATCCTATTAAAGGTCCCATCCAAACAATGTTACCAAAAAATACCGAACCAGAAAGACCCCCCAAAATACCTATAATCGCAATGGCCAGTGCCATGTACCCTATTGATGGTATACCTGTACCTAAACCATAACTCCCCACTCTAGCCACCACTTCAGCCCCCCATATTACAGCTGCTACCGCTCCCAGTGCTGCAAAGAGCGGTCCTAATATTGGATTTATCGGTACAAGATATATTCCTGCTAGACCACCTATAGCGCCCAATATTAAAGGCTTTTTAGGATCTACTGTAAAATTTCCCTCATTCGACATAAAAAGACCTCCTACGAACCTGATTAATATATTAAATTTTAATGACACAGTGTCATTGACATAGTGTCATTAATGACATGATGTCATCGAATATTTAAAAGTTTTGGTTTAAATCCATCGAAAAGTTAAAGACATCTAAAACATCTAAAAATTCAAAAAGAGATTTTTAACTTGGTTATCTATTTTAGTGACCAGAACTAGCATTAATCTTCAATTCTTACAATTAAATATTTAAACATTAAAAAAAAACCTTAAAGAAAATAATCATCCGTCCTTATTTTTCACTTTTCTCTCTATTACTAATCATATAACCAAGAAAATCACCAACATCCCTTAAAAATTGGTCATGAGTGATCTTTTCACTTTCCAGTAAATCTTGTAGATCCGGAGGTAAATTATCAATACTGTTAGCAATCAAAGTTTGTAAAACAGTCACTTCAACCGAATTAATATCCGATCTGACTAGTCCTTCCTTTTTACCCTGTTCTATTGCATTACATAGTATATTTAACATTTCACGTCTTAAAATGATTATTTCATTTAAATATTCACTAACTGTAAATTTTGGAGATAAAACATTAGGATTGATAGTAACTTCATCTTCACCCTGCTCTAACATTCTCATATAAATCTCTTCAAACTTCTCTTTATATTCATGATAGAGCTTACTGTCAGCAAAAGGGCCTGTTCGATACTCAGTTTCTTTAATCTTAGCCAGATCAAATCTCCCAGACATTAAATAATTATAAACCTTAAGATAATCAGGATATCCTTTAGAAAATTCATAATAGGCATCTCTAAATGCAGCAAGTCTTTCTAAACTGGTTTTAGCCTTTTCAGAATTACTTAAAACAATCCCATGTAATATTTGAGCTCCACGAAGTACAATTGCAAAAAATAATTCCTCTTTATTTTCAAAATAAAGATAAAGGGTGGATCTGCCCAACTTCACCTCTTTAGCTATGTCCTTCAAAGACACATTTTCATAACCTTTTGAGAAGAATAATTTTTCAGCTGCATTTAAAATATCATTTCTTCTCTTTTCTTTCTCCAGTTCTTTTCTGGCTGCGATGGACATTTTAAATTCACCCTGAAAATAGATTAAAATTGAAATAAATTGAATTATAATAAAATGTGTATATTTTGATATATTAATTTAGGTAAGAATATAAATAGTAAAACATATGTTATAGTATCTGAATAAAAAAAATAATTAAAAGAGGGGTTAGTCCTATTTCCGGATAATACTAGCTCTTTCACTAAGCTGTGCGTTTTGATCGGTTAAACCGACCATTTCATCTGGTATTTCATCCAGTTTATCCCCATACTTCAATTTATCACTGACGGTCTTTTGTTTCCTTATAAATGTTCCCAGGTAGATATTATACCCAAAAGGGAGAACATCTTCACAGATAGGCCTTATTTCCTCTAATATTTCCTCATTTTCAATTTCCAATAAAATTCTACCTGTTTTAACCTGCAGATCAATTTCTTCTCCTTTAACTGTTATGATTCTGCGGTCAGGATGCCCAGTTTCTGCAGGAGGAAGTCTTTGACCCTGTATAACCATTCTTTTCACTCCCCCAATCCATTCAATGCTCCTCAACAATTTCTCAGTAGTATCGGCACTCAAAATCCTATGTGGAAAAATTTCTATATCCATTTTTTTAACACCTCTTCTTTTTATTTCAAATTTTTACATGTTTATCAAACCTAACCCCATTTATCCACAACAGATATGATATGGGATTTTCCAAAATTTTTTTAATCAATTCTACCATCATTTATCCAAATTAAAGCCCAGAAAGAAATAAAAAGATTATAAATCTCTTAACTATATTTTTCTATTCAACAGTGCCCATAGCAAAATGTAAAATTTTCTCAGTCGGCGGAAACCTGTTTTCGTTTTTACAACGATAATATAACTTTTTGAGATCCT
>MVQZ01000300.1 GCA_002067565.1 Methanobacterium sp. PtaU1.Bin242
TAAATGTACCCTGCTTGATTTTAAGGGATAATACTGAATGGATGTATCTGGTGGATATAGGTAAAAATGTTCTTCTGGGAACCAATGAACAAAAAATAATAGAGTTTGTAAATGATATTCTAGATGATAATACAATACTGGAAAATATGCGTAAAATTAAACCACCAGTAAGAACTGGAGCATCAGAAGCGATATTTAATATTTTGAAGGATGATTAGTTAATTAAATCTTATTTAATGTCTTCAGATTTTTCGGAAGGGGTTTTATCCTGGCGGGGGCACCTATTGCCAAGTAATACTTGGGAACATCATGGGTTACAATTGCACCCGCAGCCACCATGGCTCCTTCACCGATTTCCACTCCAGATAAAAAGGTAGAGTTAGCACCTATAGAAGCTCCTTTTCTAATAATAGGGCCTTTAAGTTCAAAATCTATTCTTATTGGATATTTGTCATTAGTAAGACATGCGCATGGTCCTATGAACACATAATCTTCAATGGTGGTTTTCACGGGCAGATAAACATTGGACTGGATACTGACGTTGTTCCCAATAGTGCATTGGCCTTCTATCACAGAGTTAGTACCAATAAGAACGTTATCTCCTATTTTGGTCTTTTCTCTTATTACAACCCCATGTCCTGTTTTAAATTCTTCTCCAATCTCTACATCATCATATATGACGGTATTGGAGCGTATGAATGCATTTTCACCGATAATAGGTGGTTTAGATCTCAATTTGTATTTCAGGCCAATGGTCACATTTTCCTGAATTTTGGAGTTTTTAGAGATATCTAGATTATCTGAACTTTTTAATAAGTTTTTTACTTTACTATCATTTCCCGGTCCAAGTAATTTTTTAAATGGCGGCATATTTACCTCTGCAGTAATTTTTATTAGTTTTGGATAATATTTATATGAATTTTCAGTCTTGAAAAAAATCTTATTTAATTATCATATTTATTTAAAGCATTTATTAATTTTTATTATCTATTTTATCGATGAAGTTGAATATATAATCGGTATTAATATGAAAGATTGAAAATAACGTTCTAAATATAACAGATCATATTTAAAATTTTCTCATTCCGAGGCCTATATGTCAAAAAAAGAAATAATAATTGCATTGGCAATCATTCTCATCATATTTTTTGTAGGATTTATACTTCGTGTGGAGTCAACCGATATCCCGGGAGTTTCCGTTAGTGAAAAGGCTTTTTATGAGGATGATCATGGTCTGCCCTATATGTATGAACTTGATTCCTACTATAATTACAGGCTTACAGAGAACTATCTGAGCCATGGTTACATTGGTGATACTTTAATTAACGGTAAACAGTGGGATGTACATTCTTATTATCCTCCTGGTGTGCCTATGGACTATCCTCCACTTATAGCCTACTTAGGTGCTTTATTTTATAAAGTAGTGAATATTTTTGGAAACGTGCCTTTACTTGTAACTTGTTTCTGGTTACCTGCATTTATCGCACCTCTTGCTGGTGTAATTGCTTATTTATTCATAAGAAGATTTACCAATGATTATGGGGCTGCTGCTGCTGGAATATTGATGGTCACTGCCCCATATTATTTTATTAGAACGGTTCCGGGATGGTATGACACGGACATGTTCAATATAATTTTCCCTCTGTTAGTGGTATGGTTCTTTGTGGAAGCTGTAGAGGGCAAGAATACCCGGAATAAAATGGGATTTACAGTTTTAGCCGCCATTTCCATGGCACTATTTGCCCTTGCCTGGAATGGTTGGCAATATCAGTTTTTCTTATTAATAATATTCTCCAGTATCTATATAATCTGGCGTAAATTAAAAGGAGAAGATGTAAAAAATCTGCTTTATATTATGGGGATTTTTGTGGTTGTAACTTTTTTCCTGGTAGTTATTTTAAGCGGATATTTAACCTTGATAAACTTTTTATTAAGTCCTTTAGAGTATATTGCCGTATTTGGGGGTAACAACCCATGGATGCCTTATCCAAACGTTTATACTACTGTTTCAGAATTGTCAAAACCTTCTGCGGTGGAGTTGATCTCTGGAGTGGGGGTGGCGTTTTTTGGCGGTATCTTTGGTTTTATATGGATTTTACGAGTTTTATTAAATAAAAACCTTAAAAAAAAGCTTTTAAGTAGAATGAGCTGGTTTTTCTATTTATTTCTTGTTGTATGGACAGTCACCGGACTAATTGCACTTACTAAAGGTGGTAGATTCATTTTAATGGTTATACCTCCTCTGGTGATAAGCACTGGAATAATGGTGGGGATAGCTGCTGAATATTTAAATAATCTAAAAAATAGTGAAAGAGTGGACATATTTAAGAAAAGAAAGAATCTTATTAACGTTTTATCAGTTTTATTAGTGATATTGATTGCATTACCTGCATTTATGAATGTTTACGTCAGCAATGTTGGTATGATCCCCGGAGCAAATGATGATCTTTGGGCTGCTTCCCAGTGGATTAATGATACATCTAACACATCCAATGATACAGTTATAATATCTGGCTGGAGCTGGGGGCATCTTTATACAGCCATCGCTAATCGTCCTGTAGTTTTTGATGGGAGAATGGGATACCTAGAGACATTGCCTATAAGGAGTTATGATAATTC
>MVQZ01000301.1 GCA_002067565.1 Methanobacterium sp. PtaU1.Bin242
GGCAGTCAAAGCTAAACTTGATGAATATGGTATTGAAGTATCACGAAATGAACTATGTGAAATAGTGGAAAAAGTTAAAATACAACGAGAAAAAGGTAAATATATTAATGATGATCTCTTCAATAAAATAGTAAGGTCTGTTCGAGGTCCGGTAGACCTGTAACAGATACATTAAATAATAGACATTTATAATAATCTTGAATTATCTATTTTTTTTGAAAAGAATTAACTGGATAGAGTTTATATGAACATCACTGAAAAAATTCTTGCCAGAGCCTCTGGCAGTGAGGAAGTCCATCCTGGAGAAATTGTGGAATCCCGGGTGGATCTGGCCATGAGCCATGATGGAACATCACCACCCACCATTAATACCTTTCGTAAAATTGCAAAGAAGGTATGGAATCCTGATAAAATTGTTATAGTTTTTGATCATAATCTTCCAGCCAACAACATTGGATCAGCTGAATTCCAGAAGATAACCAGGAAATTTGCCATAGAGCAGGAAATAAAAAAGATTTACACCCATGGAGAAGGTATCTGCCATCAGGTGCTAACGGAAAAGGGTTTGATTAAACCGGGAGAAGTGGTGGTGGGTGCTGATTCCCATACCTGCACCTACGGTGCATTCGGTGCATTTGCCACAGGTATGGGAGCTACAGACATGGCTATGGTTTATGCCACAGGCAAAACCTGGTTCATGGTCCCGGAATCATTCAAAATAACTGTAAACGGCACACTGGAAAACTATGTAACTGCTAAGGATCTTATTTTGAACATAATCGGTGAGATAGGTTCTTTTGGCGCGGCTTACAGAGCTTTGGAGTTTAAAGGTCAAACAATTGAAAATATGGATGTTTCAGGTAGATTGACCATGTGTAATATGGCTGTAGAAAGCGGAGCTAAAAATGGTATTATGGAACCCAACACCGCTACTTTAAACTATTTAAAAAATCGTGGCGTAAGCTCATTTGAAGTTTTCAGATCTGATGAAGACTCGGAATATGAAAGAGAATACTATTTTGAAGTGGATGAACTAGAACCCCAGATTGCCTGTCCCCATAATGTGGATAATGTTCATCCTATCTCACAAGTTAAATGTACCAGTATTGACCAGGCATTTATTGGTTCCTGTACCAACGGTAGGCTGGAAGATTTGCAGATGGCAGCAAAAATCCTCAATGGCAAGAAGGTGGATGATAACGTGAGACTCATAGTGGTTCCTGCTTCAAAACAAATATACCTTGATGCCCTACATCAGGGAATAATAGAAACCTTCATAAATGCCGGTGCTATTTTATGTAACCCTGGTTGTGGGCCATGTTTAGGAGCACATATGGGTGTAATCGGTCGGGATGAGGTTTGCATATCCACCACCAATCGTAACTTCGTGGGTAGAATGGGAGACCCCCATTCAGAGGTGTATCTGGCTAATCCAGCTGTGGTGGCTTCCTCAGCTATCGCAGGGGAAATAATGGATCCAAGAGACTAGGAGAATTCACATGGAACAGAATATTTTTGATGGCATCAAAGAAATCGAAAAAACTGCAGGAAAATTATCCAGCGCACAGAAAATACTTCTAACAACAGATGGCTCCGTAACTGCCATACTGGATGTTTTAAAAGGTCATGTGGATATTAATACTCTGGTGCAGGAATTTATCCCTGCAGATGAAGAAATGGCCAAAAATCTAGACATAGAAAAGGGTGAAACTGTAAACTACCGGGTGGTGGTAATAAGAAGTAACGAACCTCTTATATATGCCATGTCCCTGGTTCCCCTGAAAAGGCTTGATAACGACTTTAAAGAGGATCTCATAAGGGCTGATATACCCATTGGACGAATTCTTAAAAAACACAATATTGAATCTAGAAGGGAAATAAAATCCGTATATGTGGAAGATGTTAACGAAGTACTATCCGATATTTTCAAAACCACATCTCCTATGCTGAGTAGAACCTATAATATAATTCATCATGATGAAATCCTTATATGGTTAAAAGAAACTTTTCCATACAGTTTATTTAGAGAATAGAAGTTTTTATCAATTCTGATTCCTATAATTTATTTGGTGAGTTAAAATGGGAGTTAAATTCAGGGACATTATTACCACTGAATCTATAAAATTTGAGAATTTAGAAGGTAAAGTAGTGGCATTAGATGCAGCCAACATCATATACCAGTTCCTTTCCAGCATAAGACAGGCAGATGGCACTCCACTTATGGATCATAGAGGAAAAGTAACCTCACATTTCAGTGGAATATTATACCGAACCACATCACTGATTGAAAAGGGAATAAAACCAGTTTATGTTTTCGATGGAGCATCCAGTGATCTTAAAAAGAGCACCCAAAAGAAAAGGAGTGAAATTAAAAAAGAATCCCATAAAAAGTGGAAAGAAGCCCTGGATGAGGGTAGGATTGAAGATGCCCGTAAATTTGCTGTGAGAACCTCTCGGATGTCACCGGAGATCGTGTCTGGATCAAAAAAACTCCTGGAACTAATGGGAATCCCATATATACAAGCTAAAGGTGAAGGAGAAGCACAGGCATCTTACATGGTGGAGAAGGGTGATGCTTGGTGTGTGGGTTCGCAGGATTACGATTGTATGCTCTTTGGAGCTACCCGTATGATTAAAAACTTAACCATCACCGGAGGAAAGGCAAATTTAGAGCTTATAACCCTTAAAAAAGTATTAGATGAGCTGGATATAAGAAGAGAACAGCTGGTTGATGTGGCCATACTGGTGGGAACTGATTTTAATGAGGGTATAAAGGGAATAGGCGCTAAAAAAGGTTTAAATCTCATAAAAAAATATGGAGATCTATTTAAAGTACTGGAACATTTAAAAGTAGATCTGGAAGTTGATCCCCACCTCTTAAGGGATATCTTCTTAAAACATGATCTTACATCAGATTACCAACTTAAATGGAAAACACCAGACAAAGAGGAGATTATTGAATTTTTAGCCGGAGAACATGATTTCTCAGAAGACAGAGTGAGTAACGCCCTGGATAAACTTAAAAAAATTGACAACAGCCAGAGCAGTCTGGAAAAATGGTTTTAGACCAACTTTTTAAAAAAAAGGTTGATCAAAAAGGAGGATAATCCCCAAAAATCTCCCATGCATACTTTTGAGAGGTTTCAACTTGTTCCGGGTATATCTTTCTTGCCTTATCTTCCAAGTCTTTTCTGTTTTTTGCCCCAGCCAAAACCTTTAAAAAACTGGTGTAAAGTTCTAAAGTATCATTAAATGGGGAACATGGCATTTCCAGAGTGATACAGATATCTTCTTTCCTGAAAACTGTGGTTCTGATCTGCGGAGATACCGAACCTATGAGAACATCCTTTTCCAGTTCTATCAAAGGGGGAACTCCCACTCTGTTTTTGCGATCTATTTCAGTAAGCAGGGTATAGTTTTCCGGCTTATAGCAGTGCAGTTCAATGTACATATCCGGCTGGTAATGGTTGATCAGGTATAAAATTTCTTTACCAATCTTTGATTCGTAGTATAGGGGATTTAAAGTGCTGATATATTTGCTTTCATCGCAGTTATAAATAACCAGATTTCCTTCCTTTACATCCTCATCAGATATTCTCTTAAGGGCTTTGATGGTACTTAATCCTTCTTTACCATGAACCCCACCTATAAAAAGACGTTTAAGTCCTGGTCCTTTGTCAATTATTTTAAAAAATCCCATCTATCCCACCGACGCCCATGAACTATCCGGTAGAAAATCAGAATTATGGTCTTTATAAAGCAGAAATGCCTGTAAAATGAGTTCTGCCTGCTTTGAAGTAATAGAAATATTCATTTGAGAAGCTTTTTTCATTATCGCATCTCTGTTGGTTTTAAAATTTCTTAAATCATTATCTTTCATCAGTTCCCATTGTATTTCTTTAAAAAGTCTAACAAAATTATCTGAAAATTCAAAAAAGTATTCACTTGCTTTTTTTACTGCAGAGGGATATTTATACTCCAGTTTTTTTAGTATTTCAAAACGGTTTTTTGATCCTATCACCATGTCTAATACATCCAAATAAGTTCCCATGGAGTCAGTTGATGGATTACATGGCATTTCCAGCATGAATGAGAAGTCATATTTATCAAAAAAAGTGATTCTGATTAAAGGTGATATGGATCCTATTAAAACTTTATTTTCAAGCTCTATTAAAGGAGGTACACCATCTTTATATCTTCTTTCAGTATCAATAAGCTTATTATAGTTTTCTTTTCTATAGCAGTGCAGTTCTAAGTAAATATCGGGATTATATTTATTAATTAAAGCTAATGCTCTTTTCCCGGTTTTAGATGTGTAGTATTCTCTTTTCAGGGTGCTGATATATTCACTGGTAGGGCAGTTGATCATAATCAATTTTCCATCATATAGGGAATATTCAGATATCCTTTTTAAAGCATTTATCGTGGTATTACCTTCATTACCACGAACTCCCCCTATAAAAAGACGGGTGGGGCCTTCGCCCCCATCAATAACCCTGTTATAAACTATAAACCCCCCTATTTAGGGTAGTTTCAGGTTCCCTGTTCCCATCCTTCAAGATATTCTTTCTGTTCGGTGGTTAATTCATCTATTTCTATTCCCATAGCCCCTAATTTGAGTTCTGCAACGTATTTATCTGTTTCATCAGGAGTTTTATAAACTCCTACCTCCAAATCATTATCCAACAGGTATTTAACTGATAACGCTTGCATAGCAAAGCTCAGATCCATTATCTCTGCTGGATGACCCTGTCCTCGCTCACCAGCAAGGTTTACCAGCCTACCTTCAGCAAGTAGATAAACTTTACGACCATCTTCCAAGACGTACTGGTCGATATCTGGTTTTATTTTTTCCTGACTTGTGGACATTTCTTCCAGGTCCTTTTGATTTATTTCCACATTGAAATGACCGGAATTTGCCATTATACAGCCATTTTTTATGTATTTAAAATCATTACCAGAAACAACATCCAAATTCCCCGTAGCGGTGATTAACAAATCCGCATGTTTAACTGCATCCTGAACCTTCATAACCCTGTAACCATCCATTCTCGCTTCTAAAGCCCGTATGGGATCTATTTCTGTTACTATGACATTGGCCCCTAAACCCTGAGCTCTCATAGCTATTCCTCGGCCGCACCATCCATAACCACAAATAACAATGGTTTTACCGGCGATTAGAACGTTGGTAGAGCCCATAATAGAATCAAATGTAGATTGGCCAGTGCCATAACGATTATCAAATAGATATTTTGTATAAGCATCATTTACAGCCATTACTGGGAATTTAAGGGCTTTATCTTTGTTCATGGCTCTTAATCTATGGATTCCTGTGGTGGTTTCCTCACATGCCCCTCTTATTTTTTCAAGCAGCTCTTTTCTTTCCCTGTGAAGTAAAAATATCATGTCTGCTCCGTCATCGATTATAATCTCTGGCTTGTGATCAAGGACCAGGTTGATATTCTGATAGTACTCCTCATTGCTTTCTTCCCTCCAGCCATACATGTTCAGACCCATATCCGCTCCTGCGGCTGTTGCATCGTCCTGGGTTGATAATGGATTACAACCAGTCATTGCTACCTCAGCACCACCTGCTTGAAGTGTCAGGCCTAAATTTATGGTTTTTGGCTCCAAATGTAAGCATGATCCAATGGTTATTCCTTCAAAAGGTTTTTCATCTTCAAATTTCTTTTTTATGTGCTCCAATACAGGCATGTGTCTTTGAACCCATTCAATTTTCTTTCTGCCCTGGGGTGCCAGGGACATGTCCTTTACATTATAAGTCATCTTCTCACCATTTACCGGGTTTTATTTAAGTATAAACTTAAAATTGGTTTTCTAATCAATCTAATCAGTATATCTAATGGTATATAAATCTAGTGATATAAACAACTTACCCTTGAATATTTAAAGCTGTTTCTTTAACAATCAAATATCTCCATAAGATTAAGCTATTAATTTGTAATTAATTAGCGATTGTATCTCCAATAAAAAAATAAGGATTAACCATAATTCTATTTAGAAAAATTTCTAAAATAGTTCTATTTTTTTATGATTATTTAAATAAAAATTGAGAAAAAGAATGATAAGTACCTCCCGGGAGGTGATGGCAATAGGGGTATTATTGAAATCCACCATATAAGTATCCCGGGAGAATTTAGAAGTGGTCCAACACTTCATGAATAGGTGGGGGAGTATATTATATTTACTTAATAGGATTTATAGTTAACCCATCCCCTTTGGTGATCTAATAAATATATACTATTCAAAAAATTTTAATAATCGAAAAAAAATTTAATCCTAATTTAAGGACATAAAGCTTTTAAGCGTTTAAAACTCATAAAAAACCTTAAAACATCACATAAATCAAATAATTATTTTTAACCATAAATTTAAACATAATTTTGAGAATAGAAAGGGCTAGTGAATTATAATTTCATCAGTTCAACTGTTTTTATTTAATATTCAAAAGAAAAAAAGAGATAATTTTAATTTAATCCATTTTTTTGATTAAAAAATTTAGATAGAAGATTTCAAGGGCGAAATTCTTCTCCTAAATTAACCCGGTAATTGGATATGGAAGTAGGATAATACGAAATTTAAAAATGCCAGTAAAAATGCATTCCAATCAATACCAGCTAAAAAACCAGCGAGATCCATATTTTCACCTCCTTTCCACCATTTATATACTCCAATTATTTGTTAATATGTCTTCACTTATAAAATTTTCTTTAAATTCCAATCCAATTGATTTACCACATAATTACGGAATAAACTCGAGGAGAAATCAGTATGATGATATTAAATTCAATATGAATAATCCTTCTAGTAATTAATCGGATTAAGGATTATTAAACTCTTTCCCCTCATAATTTACATTAGTTAGAAGATATATCTAGAATATTTGAGGTAATCCAAACGTGAATAAAATCTTATTCAATAACGCCATTAAACCAAAGAATAATGTGTAAAAATCCATATTTTCACCTCCATTAAACTCTATATCCTGTTATATTCATTTTATTAATAAAACTTACTTTAATACTATTTTTGGACTATCCAAAAATTAAACTAAATGGATTTTCAAAAACAAACTGCTAGATAAATTAGTTAAGTTATCTAGAAATAATTTCCAAAAAATGATAAAAAACAATTATTTTAATATAATTAAAAAGGTTAGAATGCTAATTATAATGTTTATAAGGTATAAATTACTGTTAAAAATAATAAATTATTATAATTTGATTTTTATAATTAATATAATCCTTAGTAGATAATTTAAAGTTTATCTATATTTTTTTAAATCATTATCAACCTTAGATAAAACGTACTTCATGTTATCAACTGATTCAAGCAATCTTTCCAGATCATCATCATCAAAACAGGTAAAATTCTGTCGCATTTCTTCAATTCTATTTTTTTGCCATTTTTCAACATACTCCTTTCCTTTATCTGTAATGATTATGTTAGTCACCCTTCTATCATTAATATCAGGTACACGTTTAATCAAACCTTCTTCAGTAAGTTTATCTGCCATGTAAGTCATATTCTGCTTTTTAATGCACATTTGTTTAGCAGTTTCAGAAATAGGTAGTTTATCAGCGCTTTTCAACATAGATAATATGGAATAAATGGTGAATGACATCTTTCCTCTGTTTCCAATAGAATTATTGTTGAAGATGTTCTTCTGTATAAGTTGGTATAAAAGCAATAAATCATCGAACATTTCACCCAATTTTTCCTTATCCCTCTGACCACTTTTTTCCATAGGATCACTGCATAAATCATGGATATAAATTTCTCAGTGATTATATATGTCAGATCAAAAATATTAAATTAAAGTGTGATAATAAAATATAATCCATTAATATGAGAATTCTATTTATAGATTATAAAATAGAAAATAAAAATCAGGACATATTACTTAAAAAGAACATCACAAGTTACTCAAAGCATATCAATATGATATAAAAAACAATATAATAGAACTAAAATATAAAAAGAAAATAAATGGCCTATTGAAAAAAAAGCAATACCATTAATTATTAATGGTACTGTATTAATTCAACCTGTTCCTCGGCTTTAATTTTCTTCATTGCTTCTCTGAAATATTTCATGGAGATATTTTCGGCTTGTAAGTTTTCTCTAAGGGCTAGCATCACAGCTTCACGGCATACTGCCTCAATATCTGCACCGGAGTATCCTTCTGCTTTTTTGGCCAGTCTTTCCATATCCACATCTTCTGCCAGGGGCATTTTTTTGGTATGGACTTTGAATATCTCTATTCGGGCTTTTTCATCAGGAGTATCGACCTTTATATGTCTGTCAAATCTTCCTGGTCGTACCAGAGCCGGGTCTAATATATCCACCCGGTTGGTGGCTGCAATGACAGCCACATCCTGCAGTTCTTCCATTCCATCGATTTCAGTGAGAAGCTGGTTTACCACTCTCTGGGTTACACCAGAATCTGAGCTACCTCCTGCCCGGGTGGATGCGAGGGAGTCTATTTCATCGAAGAATATGACAGTTGGGGCTGTTTGCCTGGCTTTTCTGAATACCTCACGAACACCTTTTTCTGATTCTCCAACCCATTTAGATAGAAGTTCAGGGCCTTTAACGGCTATAAAGTTTGATTCACTTTCATTAGCCACTGCTTTGGCCAGTAAAGTTTTTCCGGTTCCTGGAGGTCCATATATAAGCACTCCTTTAGGTGGTCTTACCCCAAATTTTTCAAAGTTATCAGGATATTTTAAGGGCCATTCCACTGCCTCTCTTAATTCCTGTTTGGCGGATTCAAGACCACCAATATCCTCCCAGTTGATATTTGGAACTTGTACCAGAACTTCTCGCAGAGCAGATGGCTGGATTTCCTTAAGAGCTTCCTTAAAGTCTTTTTTATTTATGATCATTTTTTTGAGGGTTTCTTGTGGTATTTCTTCATCTGCCTTTATGTCAGGGAGCACTCGTCTTAAAACCCGCATGGCTGATTCTTTACAGAGCGATTCCAAGTCAGCTCCCACAAAACCATGGGTGATTTCGGCTATTTCATCCAGATCAACATTTTCATCAAGGGGCATGCCTCTGGTGTGTATCTGAAGCACCTCCCAGCGTCCATCTTTATCAGGTACTCCGATCTCTATTTCCCTATCAAATCGTCCTGGGCGGCGTAATGCAGTATCCAATGCATCTGGCCTGTTGGTGGCTCCAATTACCACTACCTGTCCTCTGGTTTTTAGACCATCCATTAGGGTAAGAAGCTGGGCTACTACCCTTCTTTCCACTTCTCCGGAAACCTCTTCTCTTTTAGGTGCGATGGCATCTATCTCATCTATGAATATTATACTGGGTGAGTTTTCTTCAGCTTCTTCAAAGAACTCCCTTAGTCTTTCTTCTGATCCACCCACATATTTGCTCATGATCTCCGGACCCTGTATTGCTATGAAATGTGCGTCTGTTTCGTTTGCAACAGCTTTGGCTAGAAGAGTTTTACCCGTTCCTGGAGGTCCATGCATTAGAACACCTTTAGGTGGGGATATTCCCAGTCTTTCGAAGAGTTCGGGTCTTTTTAGAGGTATCTCTATCATTTCTCTGACTTTTTTAACTTCCTCTTTAAGTCCGCCAATATCCTCATATGTCACATCTATTAAGGTTTTCACTCCGTCCAGTTTGGATACATCCACCGGGTTGGGCTGAACTTCTACCTGGCTCATGCCGGTGATCTTTACTACCCCTGCGGGTTTGGTGGACACCACAGCCAGTTTTATTTCACCCATAGGACTGAAATTTCTTCCTGTTTCACCAAAAAAGTCATCGAAGAATCCTGAGCTTAATGTCGGGGGTTGTCTGACACCGGTGACTATAATATCTCCTTTAGTAAATACTCTTCCACTGAAAACTCCTTTCACGTCTCCCTGAATCATGACATGTTGATCCACTGGTGCTAAGACTACTTTATGGGCTTCTTTTACCTTGGCTCGTCTTACAGTTACCTCTTCTCCTATGGAGGTTCCTGCATTTTTCCTGATGTAACCATCTATCCTGATTATTCCCAGACGTATATCTGATTGTGATGATGCTACTGCATTGGCTGTTAATTTCTTGCCTTCTATTTCGATTATATCTCCATCAATCAGACCCAATTTTTCCATGCATTGTGGGTCGATTCTGGCTATTGATCTTCCTACATCTGCTTGAGAAAATGCTTCTGCAACTTTTAACTTCATTTCTTCTGTTTTAATAATAAAATCCCCCTTTTATGTTTTTTTTTACAATATATGGTGATTAAACTTAACGTTATTACTCAAAGAATACTAAAAAAATTTTAAAATAAAATTGTAATCCCATAATGTTTTAGTTAATTATAGTTACTATAACCTTGTTTTTCATCATATATAAAGCTTTTGCTTATATGTGTTAGATAAATAAATAAATTAAATAATTTTTTATTTATCAGTAAAAAAAATTAAATCATCACATAGATAAGGATATTAAATAAAAATAGATTAAAATTTAATTATTTTAGTATACTCAACGTATAACCCCACCAAAACCTTCCAACAGCTTTTCTACATCATTTCTAATTTCAGGATATATAACCTTGTAGCTTAGAGTGATGCTTACTTTTCCGGATTCTATCTGAGAACCATGATACAAATCCCTTATCCTCGCTTCCACCACGCCATCTAAAGATTTTATACTGGCGCATATTATCTCCGGATCAGAATAATCAGGAAAAATTACCGACACATCATAACTTTTCTGTGGGTAGTTATTATTCTTCCACTTAATTAGCTGGTAAGGGTTTAAAATTTCCACATTGGATATTTTCAGCCTGATCTCTTTCTTATCTTTTTTTAAGGTAACAAAATCTGCCGATAAATCCTCCAGAATCCCCACATGAACTTTTCCAGAATAGATATGCCTGAGACCAACTTCCTTTCCCAGTGATTTTTTAAGGATATTTATCTCCTCAGTTAAAGCGGATATGGCCTTGTCAGACCGTCCCAGAGCAGCTTCCAAGTCATCCAGGTGTTTGGCTGCAGAACTCATTGCCTCCACAAAAGCATCCTCATCCTCCCTCTGGATCATGTCCTTCAACTCCTTGAAAGTGGAAAGAAATTG
>MVQZ01000302.1 GCA_002067565.1 Methanobacterium sp. PtaU1.Bin242
TAAATGGGGTGTCTACATTAGTTTAATCCTCATCATCATCGGACTGGTATGGTACGGGGTGAATGTGGGTTTAATACCATTTACTGTGATACAGGAACAGGCAGGACCCATCATACTGGTTCTTATTGGGCTTCTGATTTTGATAAAATCCTTATAAACTAAACCGAACAAAAAAATTTTTTTCTATTTTATATTCCAGATTAACCAATTAGATAAAGAAATATTGTAAAAATATGATTATATCCAAATAGAAGTACTATAGTTTAATAAAATTAGAGGTTAAATCATGAAAGATTTACTGAGAAAACTTTCCAACACCCCGGGAATATCCGGGTTTGAAGATGAAGTTCGAGACTTAATGATCAGGGAACTGGAGGATTATGCAGACGAGATATCAGTTGATAATCTGGGAAATCTCATAGCAGTAAAGAAAGGCAAACCTGACGGCAAAAAGATAATGTTAGCAGCCCATATGGACGAAATAGGGCTTATGGTCAGATACATAGATGAAAAGGGATTCATCAAATTTTCCAAGATAGGGGGAATAAATGATCAAATGCTCCTAAACCAGGCGGTGGATATTCACTCGGCAAATGGTAATGTAGCTGGTGTTATAGGTTCAAAACCGCCTCATAAGATAAAACAATCAGAGAAAAAGAAAATCATGGAATATGACAATATGTTCATTGATATAGGTGCCACCAGCAGAGAAGAAGCCGAGAAACTGGTGGGAGTGGGGGATCCCATCATCATCCGACAGGAATTTGAGGAACTTAGAAATGGACTGGTTAAGGGAAAGGCCCTGGATAACCGGGTGGGCTGTGCCGTGCTGATTCAGGTTATGAAACAGGCGGAAACTGATGCCACTATCTATGCTGTGGGAACAGTCCAGGAGGAGGTGGGTCTTAAAGGTGCTAAAACCTCGGCTTTCAGTATCAATCCAGATATGGCGCTGGCATTGGATGTGACCATTTCCGGAGACCATCCTGGTATTAAGGAGGAGGAAGCACCATCACAGGCCGGGAAAGGCCCCGCAATTATTCTAACCGATGCCAGTGGAAGGGGCCTGATAACCCATCCTCAGGTTAAAAAACTCCTGATATCAGCAGCGGAAGAAGAGGATATACCCTATCAACTGGAAGTTTCAGATGGAGGGACCACCGACGCCACAGCCATACATCTCACCCGTCAGGGAATACCTACTGGTGTTATATCTCCACCATCCAGATATATACACACCCCAGTAAGTGTGGTGAACATAGAGGATGTGGAAAATGCGGTGAAATTGATCCTGGCGGTCTTAAAGAGGGTTTAAATTTATTTTTTTTTATTTCTCGTTTAACAAGATTATGTACAATTAAACATTTCGAAAATATATATACATCATTTAAATCAGGATTTACCAAAGTAATAGTAAGTTTATAGAATTATATTTAGAAGACGGAGATGTCCAGATGAAATTTGCAGGCACCATATTAATAGTATGCAGTTTCAGTGATCTTCTGATGAAGAAAAGGTATTTGAAGTTAATCATGAAGAAATTAGTCAGGAACCAACTCATGGTAAAGAAATAATCTTGGATGTAGCAATACATGGTAACAGGGAAAATTCCGCTTCTATCCGGACCTGAAATTATCAAAATTCGGATTTGATATTGATATAAGAAAAATCAGTAGGTATAAACTGACAAATAAGTCATTCTACATATTCTCTTTCTTTAATTATCCGACAAACTGCGTTGTCTCTTAAAACAATTTTTTGGGCTTTATGTCTGCCACTTTGAGGTATTAGCACTGGTTTGGAGATTTTTCGAGCTATCCCAATAATTCGTGCACCTTTGATGGTATCTCCTCTGGTGGTGAATGTATGGCTCATTTAACCACTTTTAATCTTCCTTCTTCCTCTAATTCATCTACTATATTAAAAACAAGTTCATAATCTAATTCCAGATCTTCAGCTACTTCATCTTCACAAGCTCGTTTATATTTTTTGTAATAGCCCAGAACTTCTCCTTTGGCAGTATCATAATCAACATCACCACGAACATTAATGACCTTCATCTCCTAAAGTTTGTCTCTATTTTTAATGTATGTATGTATTTAAACCAGATTTCAATCGTTATTTTAAGTTAATTCCTGAATTTATCTCTATACCGTTATTATTTATTTCATAGGTCAAAAATTGGGTGGGTGTTTTGGTGCTTCTCATTTTAACTATGTCCATAACTCTTTCTCTTCGGCCGGTATATGGATTTTCTCTTTTCATGAGTTTTATAGCTCCATAAACTGAAAATAAGGCAATTTCGTTGAATTCATCAGAGGTGGCGCTGTCTAATATAATTAAAGCCGTTATGTTACGTTTTTTTAGTTCATATACCAGAAGATCTAAGCGCGAACGGAATTCATAAGGGGTTAGTTTGGCAGTGTAACTGCCAATATTATCTATCACCACTGCCTGGGTGTCTTCTGGTAGATTTTCCAGTAATTTGGCGAAGTTTCCTTTCATTGATTCGATCTCTATCTTCACTTCTGCTTCAGTTACCTCCGCCCGTATCTTTGCAAGCTCTATAAAATTTAAATATCCCTGGTCAGTACAACCATGAATATCCCAGTCAAATGCACTGCTTTGTATGTAAAGATCGTCAGCATCTTCTTCTGTGGTTATATAAGTTGTTTTAAGATTTTGAAGACAGCAGTTATAGGCAAATTGAAGTCCGAATATGGTTTTTCCAGAACCAGCATCTCCAGTTATTAAAAGAGTTCTTCCTTCTGGAAATCCACCTGTAAATTTATCAATGCCACCCACTCCTGTTTTTATTCTTTTCAAGATTCCAACTCCTTAATAATTCATAATTAAGTTATAAATATAATTTTTTCCCTTTTACATAGGTAATAAGTATATTTTTCCACTTTAGCTTAAATATTATATAATACTTTATTCCCTTTTACATAATATGATAAGATAATACTTTATTCTTTATTAATAAGTGATATTAGATAATACTTTTTTTAACCTGAATATAAATTTAAAGTTAATCATAATGGGCTAAATACGAATTCAAAGTTACAGAATTCACCATTATCCTCCATACAATGTGTTTGTTCTACGTTACCCTTTAAGTTAGTCCAGGTGAAACTGCGTATAACAATGGCCCGGCATATCAAACAGAACATGGGACTGGTTTCGGTATCATCAACCCAGGGACAGTTAAGAAACTTAAAATGACTGTAACCATCTGCCGGACTTTCCTTGGTTTCAATACCCAGGTTTAAAAAAAATTCTGATAACCAGGAAATATAGCAACTGAAGATATCCTCCTGGGTTTGGGCACCCCGCTTTTCCAGGCAGTTTTTAAGTTCCTCTCTAAAACGATCTTGCATGTTTTTTTCAAATCGATCTGAAAAGCTTCGGGCAATGTTGTGCCTCACCTGGGGAGGTATGTTTGATGCAAACACAGGAAGTGCACTTAAAACAAAATTAGAAAGCTCACCCCGTGCTTTATCTTTTAATAATTCTTCTTTTTCCTTTTCAGCTCGTTTACGTTCGGTTATGTCTCTGAAGACCAGGGCAACGCCAATTACACTGCCTGTTTCGTCTCTGATGGGGGCACTACTATCGTCTATGGGTAATACTGTTCCTTCTTTGGTTATTAGCAGGGCAGGATCAGTCATTTCAATAACCGCGTCTTTTTGAAGGACCTTGGTTACCGGATCTTCCAGGGGATTACCGGTGTCTTCATTGACTATCTGGAAAACGTCCTTGAGGGTTTTTCCTATAGCTTCTTCCTGACTCCAGCCAGTTACTTCCATAGCCACGGGATTCATAAATATGATATTACCTAATTTATCGGTGGTTATAACTGCATCACCAATACTTTCTAATGTGGTGGAGAGCCATTTTTCACTTTCTTTAAGCTTCCTCTCCATTTCATGTTTGTATATGGCAATTTCCACCGCGCTGTGTAGCTCTCTGTCTTCAAAGGGTTTTATTATATATCCAAAGGGTTCGGTTATTTTGGCCCTTTTTAAGGTTTCTTCATCAGAATAGGCGGTGAGATATAAGACTGGTATATCATAATTGTCATGAATTCTCTGGGCGGCTTCTATTCCGTCCATTTTTCCTTTAAGCACAATGTCCATGAGAACCAGATCTGGTGGATTTTCCCTTACCAGTTTTAAAGCTTCTTCACCAGAGGGAGTAATAGCAGTGACCTTATATCCTAATCCTTCAGCACGATGTTTTATATCCATGGCCACAATGCTTTCATCTTCCACAACCAGAATACTAATTTCAGACATTTTATAACCTGTTTATATTTTTATACGTTAATTTATTTGTATTTTATAATTCTTAAATTATACTAATTAATATCTATCTTATAATCCATTCCATTATAGTTTTTAATTTAAATTTCCATCATTTAGGTAATCATGAATTATTCGGGCCTGATTTAGGCTGATACCATCCACCTCAGCAATCTGTTTTATCCCGGCATCTTTTATCCTTTGAAGACTGCCAAAATGTCTGATCAGCTTCAATTTCCTTTTAGGACCCACACCGGGTATATGGTTCAATAATGAATCTTCAATATCCTTTGATCTTAATTTTTTATGATAACTAATCGCAAAACGATGGGCTTCGTCTCTTACTCTCTTAAGCAGGTGTAATGCCTCAGATTTAGGTGGTAAAATAAGAGGTGTGGAAATATTTGGCAGGAATATGTGTTCAAATTCCTTAGCAATGCCAATAACTGGAATATCTGAAATATTTAAAGATTTTAAAACTTCTAAAGCCACATTAAGCTGTCCCTTACCCCCATCAATTATAATCAGATCAGGCCAGGTTGCACTTTTTTGATTTCTGGATTTTGCTTTTCTTTTAACATTATCCTCCTGTTGATGAGGAGTTTTATATATTTCATCATCCACCAGTTTTTGATATCTCCTATTTAAAACTTCTCTCATCATTGCATAATCATCAGGACCGGGGGTTTTAATCTTATATCGTCTGTAGCTCTTTTTTTTAGGAACACCTTCTTCAAACACCACCATGGATCCCACAGCCATTTTCCCGCTGATATTGGAGATATCAAATGCTTCTATATGTCGTGGAATTTTAGGTATTCCCAGATATTTTTTTACCTCCAGAAGAGCTCCTTTAACCTGTTTTTGATGATTTTTAATGATATCTGCATTTTTAGCCACCATTTTAACCAGCCGGTATTCCAAGCCTTCTTCAGGAACTTTTATGGTCACATCTTCTTCTGACTTTTCTTTAAGCCATTCGGTGATGAGATCTTCATCTTCAACATGATGCTGCAGTATTAACTGGGAGGGTATCGCTCTGGGACCCGAATAGTACTGCTTTATGAAAGCAGATAAAACGGCTTCCTGATCTGTTTCTGTACTATTTTTTACACTTTTTTCAACATATTTGGTGGTGGTGCTTTCTTTTGTCTTTTGATCAGTCTTTACTGTGTTTTCCTCACCACTGATTAAACCGCTCATTATAAAATCTTCTTTGCCTATGATCTTCCCATTTCGCACGGAGAAAACAACCACTGTTGCAAAGTTTTCATCAAGAGAGCAGGCAATTACGTCCTGTTCCAAGTGACGGTGGAACTCCATCTTCTGCCTTTCCACTATCTCCTTAAGAGAGCCTATCTGGTCTCTTAAAATCGCCGCTTTTTCATATTCTTGATTTACTGCGGATTCTTCCATCATATTTCTTAAAATAGCCATAATTTCCTTATATTTTCCCTCAAAAAATAAATTAACCCTATCCACCAGCTTTTTATAGTCCTTCTTACTTATCTTTCCATCACAGGGAGCTTCACACAAGTTTATCTGATAGTTAAGGCAGGGCCCATCCATATTTTTACATTCTCTAATTTTAAAAATAGATTTTAAAAATTTAAGCATTCTCCTGAGGGCAGTTACATCAGTAAACGGCCCGTAATAATATGATCCATCATCCAGCACTCTTCTGGTAATTAGAATCCGGGGATAGTTCTCGTTAGTGATTTTTATATAAGGATATCTCTTATCATCCTTTAATCGAATGTTATATCTAGGTAGATGCTTTTTTATAAGATTTGACTCTAGAATAAGAGCTTCTTTTTCAGTATCAGTCACTATATACTCTAAGCTATGGAACTGTCTCATCATAGCCTTTGTCTTAGGAGAGTCCAGTTCATCCTTAAAATATGATTTAACCCTTTTTTTAAGGGATTTAGCTTTTCCTACATATAAAATCCTATCTTCAATATCTTTCAGGATATACACACCGGGTTTTTCAGGCAAATTATCTGGATCATTGCTTACAGCTGACAATATTCATCCTCTTATATTTATTTGTTTATTTAAGAAATTTTATAACTTTATAATCTAATTAAATTAATATTAAATCTTTAAAATAGTTTTTTGATGTTTTACAGATAATAAATTCATGAATTGGGTTTTATAGTTATTCTGCTTGACTATTTAAATGAAAAATAAATCAAAACTTGGGTAGTACTATCTATTAATATATAAATATTCGTGGGTATTGTCCTGTGAATTATTATATCGGTTAGTTTATATAATAGATTGTTGGGTATATAATTATATATTCTATTTCTAGATTTACTGAGGGATATCCCAAAAAAAGATATCAATGACATGATTTATTTTTTCTCAGAGAGGATTGAGAAATGAGCCGATTTAAACTAGTATCAGATTATAAACCATTAGGAGATCAACCTAAAGCAATAAAATCGCTTTCAGAAGGCATAAAAGAAGGTCTGAAACATCAGACCCTTCTGGGGGTTACTGGTTCTGGAAAAACATTTACCATGGCCAATGTAATCCAGGAGGTCCAAAAACCCACACTGGTTATGTCCCATAATAAAACCCTGGCTGCTCAACTATACGAGGAATTTAAGGAACTTTTCCCAGATAATGCTGTGGAATACTTTGTAAGTTACTACGATTACTACCAGCCGGAAGCTTATATACCCCATTCAGACACCTATATCGACAAGGAAGCTTCCATTAATGATGAGATAGATATGATGCGCCACTCCGCCACCCAATCTCTGCTTTCCCGTGATGATGTGATCGTAGTATCCAGTGTATCCTGTATTTATGGCATAGGATCACCAGAGGACTATGGAGATCAGGTGCTTTCACTTAGAGTGGGGGATGAAATGGATCGGGAGACCATACTATCCCAGCTGGTGAAGATGCAGTATGAAAGAAATGACATAGACTTTAGCCGGGGAAAATTCCGGGTTAGAGGAGATGTTATAGACATCTACCCTGCCCACGGAAAAATCGCCCTGCGATTGGAATTATTCGGTGATGAAATAGAGGCCCTGTCCACCATAGACCCTCTGCAAAGAACTATAAGGAGAAGTATGGATCGGATAACAATTTTCCCAGCAAAACATTTTGTAATAGCAGATGCTAAGCTAAAAAGAGCTATAAATGCCATTAAAGATGAACTGGAAGAAAGACTCACCCTTTTAAAGTCGCAGAACAAGCTGGTTGAAGCCCAGAGACTGGAGCAGAGGACCAGATTCGACATGGAGATGCTGCAGGAAATGGGCTACTGTCCGGGGATAGAAAACTATTCCATGCATCTTTCTGGCAGAAAATGGGGAGAAATACCCCATACTTTACTAAAATACTTCCCCCAAGATTATCTAACCATAATAGATGAATCACACGTAACCGTACCTCAAATAGGTGGTATGTACGCAGGAGATAAGGCCCGTAAGGA
>MVQZ01000303.1 GCA_002067565.1 Methanobacterium sp. PtaU1.Bin242
GGAATACAAAGAAAAACCACCAAAAAAGCACAAACAGAACTAACACTACAAACAATAGCCCACAACATAAAAAAATAGACAAATGGGACAATCCCAATATGTAATTTTTGCTTTTGGGGTCATATCATACGCTATTATCATTGCATTGATCTTAAAACCCAATATCATTAAAATACATTATCTCTAGCTTTATTTACTAAATATGGATCCCATGAAAAATTTAATCTATATAGATATGACAAAATAATGGAGTGAGAATTACTATCAAGACTCTATTGGTCTCTTATTATCGAAAATACTTAACGATATTGGCTTACAGATACATCTGTGATAGATTCTGGTGAAGTGGTAATGGCCACCACCATATACTTATGAGTATCAGCAGCAAGCATACCAATATACGTGGAAAAATGGATGGGATATCTTAAATGGAATGGATGGGATATCTTAAATGGATATTTATCACCATTATAATAATTAAAAATTCTTTAAATTAGTTAGAATTAACTTAAATAAATTTATAAAATTTTGTGTGATTATGAAAATTAAAAAAATTATATGGGATTCAATGGTATATCCTTTTTCTAATTTGAAAAATGTTATTATTCTTGGTATATTTTGTATTATACCAATTATAGGAATACCTTTTGTTTTTGGATATTCATTTAGAGTAATAAGATCAACTTTGTCTAGCCATAATGAATTGCCTGCATTCGATGAATTGGGTGAAATGTTTGTAGATGGTCTGAAAGTATTATTGGTTGGTTTCGTATATATTTCATTACCAATAATACTTTTTGGAGTTTTTAATGTAGCAACAAAAAATGCATATTTTAGTGATATGTATGGTATGTTAATAATAATGACAGCAGTTATACTTGCTATTTTTGCAATTTTACTCAGTTCATTAGCATTCATAGCTCTTGGAAATATGGCCAAAGATGATAAAATGGCTTCAGCATTTAAATATAAGGAAATAGTTGAAAAAATTATCCCAAATAGGTAGCTTTAAATATATTATATGGTTTATTGTAATGATACTCATCTTCATTGTATTTGGGGCGGTAGCAGATATTTTAAGTTCTATTTCACTCATAGGGGCGATTATTACAATTTTAATCATATCTCCATATTTTTATATTCTAGCTAGTAGGTCAATAGCTTTAATTTATAGCGACAGCGATCAAATGGAAAGAACTATTGAATAATAATTTCCTTAACAGTGTCTGATTTGGTGTGAAAATTTTCAGGTTATTTGGGTTTAATTTTACGTATTGGTATTTAACCATCTGTTCCTGTTAAAAGTACAGTTGTGTGTTTTGTTAATATTAAAATAGAGTTTTAAGAATCGAAAAATTTATCTAGGAAATGCCCTGGAAATTTTTAAACATTGATGACATATATTGCGCATTCGTATTGGGTTCCTGGTCATTTGAGCTATTATTACATGGTGATTGATAGGTATATTCCTTATTATGTTCCGGTGTTGTCTTATCGTGTTCTTTGGAGGCAGTGGACTCCTTGGGGCATATATAATGTAGGGATTTGGTATATTTCCGGTTATCAAAAGAAATATTACCATCTCAAGTACACTGCAAAAATATATTATTGTGTCCCAGGACACTTTAAATTGTATGCCGACTACGTAAGAGAACCAGACCCAGGAGATGTAATTTGGTGGAAATATGGATTGAAAATGGCCGTAGGGACTGGTACGGTGGCTTTTGTAGGGGAAACTTTGATACTTGGAGTAGTGGATAAATTTAGCCTATTATTTGGGGTTGCTGGAACTATTTCTTATGTAACTAGTATCCTTGATTATTATAATCCTGATCCTAATCCCACTGGACGTGGAGAAGGATATATAAATACGATACACCCCAGTTGGGATCCTTATCTGAAAGAAAATACATTTTAATTAAGAGAAACTTAATGTTAAACAACTTAATTAAAGTGGATAGTATTTAGGTCTATGAGGAATTAATAATGGTTAAAATGACTTGGGGAATAGGAATTCTATTGGGGTTAATTGTTTTGTTAGGATTTATTTCATTTTTGGATTCCGGAGATTTGAGGGGGTTATGTTTATCACTTATTACCTTCTACTTTCTTTTTTATGCCTGTTTTGAGTCTTTACAAAAATTATTATTTAATTCATGGATAGGGTTAGTTAGTATGTTATTTTTTCAAGTTTTACCTGTGGTTTATCTTTATATAAATAGATCTATTTATTTCATGGAAACAAAGGATTATATCTATTTTTGTACATTATTAGTGTGTATGATATTTACTATATCTTTGTGGGTTTATTATCGTATTCGTAAGGTATCAAGTGATCAAATAGTAACTTTTCAGTAGTATCACTAAGCATTCAACCATTAGGCAGAATATAGCCACCAGTATTTATACCTGTGGACCCGCTGCCTTAGCAACCATCTTAAAAAAATTAGGAATATATGCTACTGAAGCTGAATTATCTCAGAAAGCAGGAACTGATTATACTAGGACTTGTTTGATGCCTAACTTAGGAAAATGAAATAAATGATTATAATTATATATTTTAAGGAGGTTTGAACATGTCTAGAAATAATATTATTGTATTGATAGTTTTTATGATCATTGGTGTTTTAGGACTTGGATTTTTAGTTTATACCAGTGTCAATACGCTAGCAAACACTATTTTGATTGATGAGGATGATAATGATGTGAATGGTGTATCTACTTATTCAGGCAATGGTGTTAGTTTTGATTATCCTAAAGCATGGGTTTTAGATGAAAGTTCCTCTGGACCTGTTTCTGGAACTAAAATTGTCTCAGTACAAAAAATCAGCTCGGAAAATGAAAAGGCCCCATCATTCCAGGTCACAATAGTACCAGATGCAACAGGACATGTAATCATCAGATCGTTTTTTGAGAGCTCAAACTCTCAATTAATCCAAAATAAAACCATACAATTAGACAATACAAACACTACAGCAGTTTTGTTCACATATATGGATCCAGATTTTGGGAAAAGGAAGATGATGGAAATAAATCTTGTAAAAAAAGGTTATCAGTATTTATTGTTATTTGAAACTTCAGAATCGGATTTTGATAAAGAAAAACCGAATTTCGATATGATACTTAACAGTTTCAAAACTAACTGAATCATACAAAAGGATATCTACTTTACTGACATCCCGGGATACAGATTTCAATTGTTAATAAACTGAGATGGAGAAAGAAATGCAAAAAGAATCACTATGAATAATTTTTTATACGATAATTACTATTGGTGCATTTTTATCATTTTTAATTTATGGAAACTTTTTAGATTTAGCTATAAGCCTCGTTCTTCTCCCTATCTTTTTCATACTAATGTTCAGGATTAAAAAAATCAGTCTTAAGTTATTATTAAGAAGTTTAGTAGGCACAATAATAATCCAAATTTTAGCTATTGCGTATTATTTACTTAAACATATCTTCATATCTAAAAACTACAAACGATTACCTGTACTTTTATGGCATTTTAGGATGGATAACACTCACTACGATTTCATTAGTTTATATGAATCGTCGTAAAGACCAAATAACTAATAATAATAATAATAATAAATTATGTGAACAATCTATCCATTTTGGTTCCAGATTTACAAGCTTTTGGGAGTAATACCAGTACCGGACCACTAAGAACCCATGTGGCTTAGGTGAGAGAAGCGGATGCAAGTGATTTAAACTACAAAAATTTCATTGGTGCAACTGCCACTTTAGCTAGTGCAGGTTATTTGGGGGTGGAAGTTTCTGGAACAGTTCTAATTTCGGGTGTAGCTGCATCCTTAACAAAAGGTACAATCGCCAACGCAATTTTTTCTGCATATGGTTTCTATGGAACTGACTTTACCAAAATTGTTAATCCTGATCCTAATCCCACTGGAGCAGGAGAGGGATATGTAAATATGATAGACCCCAGTATGGAATGGATGGTTTCTAACTGATAAACAACGACAAACATGGTGGCCAAAGTATTATATGGTTATTTTAAAAAAAGTGTATATCAGACACTTTATTTAATAATTTTTTAGGATTTAAAATTAAAGAGTCAAAAAAATGAACGACAGAAATTTTTTTATTATACTGTTATTGACTTTAGTTGGTGTATTTTTTAATTACTTATCTTCAGGAAATCCAGGATTGCTAGTTTTTTGTTTAGGTATTATCGGAGTATTGATTTCTAGATCAAAGCTCATCAATTACAATCGAAATGTTTATTACGTAATTTTATTATTTATAATAATAGTCCAAGGCATAATCTTGATTGATAACTATTTATATAAACTAACATATCTGCAGAACATTAGAGAATACGTATTCTTTGCTTTCGGAATTTTAGCATGTATTCTTGTCATCACATTGCTTTTTAAACCCAATATCTTTAAAGAAATTGAAAAAATTAATGAAAGTACATAACCATTATTTACTAAATAATGGATCCCATGAAAAATTTAATATATTTACAGATATGACAAAATAATGGAGTGAGATTACTATCAAGACTATTGGTCTCTTATTATCGAAAATACTTAACGATAATTAGGCTTACAGAATACATCTGTAATAGACTCTGGTGAAGTGTAATGGCCCCACTACCATCTACACATGTGGACCAGCAGCACTAGCTACAATCCTCAAAAATCTGGAAATCTATACTACAGAAGCCTAACTGGCTGAACTAGCAGGTACAGACGAAATAGGAACCAGTTTGTATGGATTGAAGGAAGTAACACTAGTTAAAGGAGCAACAACTGCAATAGGGGCAAGATTAACCATAGACCAACTTAGAGCCAATTATTTGGTAGTTCTATCGATCGATGGGACTAATCACTTCGAAGTTGTGCAAAGCATCACTGACACAACAGTTTATCTATTCGACCCTAACCTGGGAAACATTGAAATGACACGGGATAAATTCAATGAACTCTACACTGGAATTGCACTAATCATCAACGAACAAGCACCAACAAACGCAACACTATTAACCGACGATGAAATGAGAGACATCAAAGCAAACGGGTATTGGCAAAAGGTTGAACACACCTATTGGTTACCAGGGTACATATACTATACATACCATTATGTAAGCTTCACGGTAACAGTACCTTACTTCTACACAGTTTGGGTTCCAAGTTACAAACTTTGGGGACTGATACCCATACCCGGACACAACGAACTCCGCATAGGCATATGCACAGTAAATTATGGATACTGGATCCCCATACCACACATTGTACTTCCTCATAAAGTAACATTATTACACATATCATTATGTGGAAGTGAAAGTTAATCAGGCAAGACAGGATTTTATGTTTGATTTGTCAACAACTTTACTTGGTATTGCACTTGCACCACCTAGTAGTGGAACGTCTCTGGTTGCGACACTTACATCTGCACCAAGTTTAGTGAGAGATATATCTAGGAATTATAATGCAATATTTTATGGTGGATCTGCAATGGAAGCATATGTTGATGGTAAATTAAGGATGAAACAAGAATGGTTTAATATTGAAATTTTTGATTATAATGGAAAACAAGTGTATCCCTATAGTAACCCTTTGGATAACTTTTATCAACAAAAACCAATTTTACCCAATTAATATTTGGAAAAAAAATTGATGAGAAAATGTAGACGTGTTGATTAAATAAGAAGAAAGAATTAAATGAATTTGTAAGAAACTCAGATAATGAAAAAGGATCATTAAAACATTTTTCTTATATTTTTTATTTTAGTCTTTTTAGAATCATATTCAAGAATTTAATCAGCGTTTAATGGAGTTGTTATGTATGGTATTTATGAGAGGAGCAGAATTCATACTTGGCTTTTTCGCTTTATTAATATTAGTCAATTTAGATGACTACCTATTAATTATTCCCATGCTATTTATTTGTTGTATACTTTTTGTTACAGGTACATTTGATTTATTAAATCATAGGAATATCTCTCATTTGATATTTGTTTCACTAATATTAGTGATATTTGGGTTGGTAAGTTACATTCTGCTATCTTCTAATAATTATGTGACAATACGGGATTGGTTTACCATCATTGGGATTTCAATAATGATATTTGTAGGAGTTATGTTTCGAGTTAGAGAGTGGAACAAACTGAAAAAAGCATGATAATTTCAAACCTGAATTGTGTATATTATAGACCCAGAAAGTGTTATTAATACATATTGGTACTGTTTTATCTGGAAATAGTTTCTCTGGGAATTATTTAACGGATTCATCTAGTGTGGATACTGGTGAGGTGGTGATGCCAGTACGATTTATAGTTGTGAACCCGCTGCCTTAGCAACCATCTTAAAAAAATTAGGAATATATGCTACTGAAGCTGAATTAGCTCAGAAAGCAGGAACTGATTATATGTGGCTTTGTTTGATCCTAACTTAGGAAAATAAAATAAATGATTATAATTATATATTTTAAGGAGGTTTGAATGTGTCTAGAAATAATATTATTGTATTGATAGTTTTTATGGTCATTGGTGTTTTAGGACTTGGATTTTTAGTTTATAGCAGTGTCAATATGCTAGCAAACACTATTTTGATTGATGGAGATAATGATGTGAATGGTGTATCTACTTATTCAGGAAATGGTGTTAGTTTTGATTATCCTAAAGCATGGGTTTTAGATGAAAATTCCTATGGACCTGTTTCTGGAACTAAAATTGTCTCAGTACAAAAAATCAGCTCAGAAAATGAAAAGGCCCCATCATTCCAAGTCACAATAGTACCAGACGCAACAGGACATGGAATCATCAGATCGTTTTTTGAAAGCTCAAATTCCCAATTAATCCAAAATAAGACCATACACTTAGACAATACAAATACTACAGCAGTTTTGTTCACATATATGGATCCAAATTTTGGAAAAAGGAAAATGATGGAAATAAATCTTGTAAAAAAAGGTTATCAGTATTTATTGTTATTTGAAACTTCAGAATCGGATTTTGATAAAGAAAAACCGAATTTCGATATGATACTTAACAGTTTCAAAACTAACTGAATCATACAAAAGGATATCTACTTTACTGACATCCTTGGATACAGATTCTATAAGTAGTAAACTGGAGAAAAAGTCAGAAACAAACAAAATGACGATTTTTATATAATATAAAATATATAATATTTATGTTTGATTTAAGTGATTACCTTTACTTAGCAGCTGGTTTGAGTTTTTTACTCGCCAGTTTTTTAAATTTACGTCAATACAAGAAAAATCCCATAAAGTATAAGAATGGACGTTCAGCGGCTATTTTATTATTTATAGCAGGAGTTCTTTCTCTTTCTAGTGTTGCCTTAGCATATTTTTATGGAGTGTAAACAAGACTCCAATAATGAAATTTTAGTAATAAAAAATTTAGCTAAAATTTTCTTTTGTATAAACATCAAATTATTAAATCTAATTAACTTCTAATTTTATAATGAAAAACTTAGATTATATTTGAATTCATGAAATTATGTAACGGTGATTTTATAAAAGTTGAGAAAACTAGGCAATTTATAGTTTACGTGGGCATTGATGATACCGATTCCAATAGGGGAATGTGCACTACCTATGTGAGTGCCGTGTTACTGGATGAATTGAAGAGTTACGGTTACCCCATCATTGGTTATCCCCGTTTGATCCGTTTAAACCCCTTTGCCAGGTATAAAACCAGGGGTAACGGGGCTGTTTCATTCAAAGTACTGGTTAAATCCGAAAAGGAATATGGGGAAGTTAAAAATATTATCTTAGACCGGGTGGAAGAGTTATCACACCTCCAAGAAGAAAACACTAACCCGGGAGTTGTATTTTTTAAAGTAGAAGTTGATGCGTCCAGTGTTGAAGTTGATAAATCGAGTGATGGATTTGATGAATCAAGTACAGATGATTTAAAGCTAAAATTACCACCTGAACTTGAAGCCTACGCCGTTGAAACCATAGAAAACATCGTCACTATAAAAGATGCCGAGAAACTGGCGGATAAGATAGGGGCGGAGATCTACAAATTCAAAAAGGGAAGGGGTATCATCGGTGCCCTGGCAGCCATAGGAGCTCCCCTGGATGACCGGACATTTGAATTTTTAGCTTATCGGATCCCTGATAATTATGGTACGAAGAGGAGATTGAACTACCAGTCCATCCGGGAGATGGATGAGAAAACCTATCCCTCCACCTTCGACAACCTGGATAAAAGGGAGGGTTACATAGCCATCGAACCCCACACACCCTGCCCTATACTTTATGGTATAAGGGGAGAAACTCCTGATGCTGTAGTAGAAGCCCATAACCTGGTAGAGGCATGCGAACCCGTGGAGAGGACCGCTGTTTTCGTGACCAACCAGCACACAGACCAGCACCTGGTCCCCATTGATAATATCTCCCAGATGGAGAAGTGTAAATGTTACATAGTGAGTGGGACAGTGGCAAATACTCCACATGTTATCGGGGGCGGTCATGTTATCCTGTCTTTAGAGGATGACTCTGGAAGCATCGAATGCGCGGCCTACGAGCCCACCAAAGGGTTCCGTGACGTCTTCAGACAGTTAAGAAAAGGGGATAAGATAAAAGTTTACGGTGGAATTGGAGAGAAAGGAACCCTTAATGTGGAAAAATTTGAGTTATTAGAGCTTGCCAAGGATTATGAAGAAGTTAACCCCCTGTGTGAATGTGGTAAACGGATGAAATCCGCTGGGAAGGACCAGGGCTTTAAATGTGTAAAGTGCGGGCGGAAACTCAAGGACGGAAGCAAAGTCCTGGTTGAAATAGAAAGGGGTGTTCAAGAGGGTTTCTATGAAGTTCCCCCCATGGCACGGAGACACCTGAGCAAGCCGCTCATAAGGGTATCAAACTGGAGATAATGGTCGATAACCATGATCACTTCAAAATTCACGGAATTCATAGTGTCCACGAGCTACGACCAGCTCCCAGATGATGTGATCCAGAAGGCCAAGGAATGTTTCACTGATTTTGTGGGTGTGGCTTTAAGGGGATCTGAGACTGAAAGCGGTGAAGCAGTTAAAAACATCATCCGACCAGGTGGTGAGTCAACGGTCATTGGCCAGGGACGATCCACCCCTATGGAAGCCGGACTGGCTAATGGAATATTTGCCCATTC
>MVQZ01000304.1 GCA_002067565.1 Methanobacterium sp. PtaU1.Bin242
GGCTGCAGATTCGATATAGGGGGAGGGAGTTCCAAAAGGATCAATATCAACCACGTTGAATTTACCCTTGCATTTGCGCAATAAAATATTAGCATCCTCCCTGCAAACCATTACATTATTCAAATTGTTCTCCTGGATGTTTTCTACTGCAAATTTAACAGCCTGGGGATTTAAATCGTTAACAACTACATTTTCCACACCATCTATCTCCAGGGCGTATCTAATTCCTCTGATCCCACTACCACTAAAGGCATCGCATATTTTTAGATCTTCTTCCAGTTCAGTTCGGAAAACCTGCAAGGCTATCACCGAAAGATCCCGATTGAGTTCCATCACTGGGTTATAGAAAACCGGGGCTTTTGCTGAAACCTTATCAAAAACAGGTATTCTTATTTTCACATTTCCTTCGGTAACCGTGATTTGATCCATAATCTCTCACTAATTTAATTTTTTAAATTAAAATTTCAACACAATTAATTTATCAACACAAATTAAAATTTCTAACCCGAATTAATTAAGTTTAATTCATTTAAGAATCTATTTCATCAAGTATAAATCATTTAAACAATATTTCATTGTTTAATTAATTACAAGTTCTTTATGGCTATAAATTCAAAAATTCACTAATTTAATTAATTTCAAGTTCATTAATACATTGAACCATATTCAAATTATTTAATGCTCTGATTATTAATATGGGATGAATTTATTTTTAAATCTGAGCAATAATCCTGGCTTAAATGCAGGATAATAATTACTAACCAATTTTATCATGTAATTTATATATATACTAAAAACGAAATTAATGAAGTGGCTAGCTAGAAAAAAATCATTTTTAATCCTAGTCCAAGACCATCATGATATTTTTCAAACTTATTAAGACTTAAAAATAAATTTAAAGGATGAATAAGATAAAGGTGATAAATTTTGATACCAATTGCCCAACCACTTATTTCTGATAGAGAAATAGAAGAAGTTGTAAAGGTTTTAAAGTCAGGATTCATTGCGCAGGGACCTAAAGTAGCAGAATTTGAGAGGCAATTTGCAGAATATGTGGGAGTGGAACATGCAGTAGCTACCAGCTCCGGAACCACTGCATTACATCTAGCACTACTATCTCTAGGCTTAGAGAAGGGTGATGAAGTTATAACCACACCATTCAGTTTTGCAGCCACAGCAAATACCGTACTTTACACGGGTGCTAAGCCTGTTTTTGTGGATATTGACCCTAAAACATATAATATAGACCCTAAAAAGATTGAAGATGCTATAAACAGTAAAACTAAGGCCATAATGCCTGTCCATCTCTATGGCCAGCCAGCAGATATGGATCCAATTAAAAAGATAGCTGAAGATCATGATCTGTGGATTGTTGAAGACGCAGCCCAAGCACACGGGGCTCTTTATCATGGGCAGATGATTGGTTCCCTGGGTGATATGGCGTGCTTCAGTTTTTATCCCACTAAAAATATGACCACCAGTGAAGGGGGGATTATAACCACAGATAGCGATGAATTAGCCAGTGCAGCGCGCATACTAAGAGCACATGGAGAAAGTGAACGTTACACCCATGTTGTTCTGGGTTATAACTTCCGTATGACAGATATAGCTGCTGCTATTGGGTTAGTTCAACTGAAAAGGCTTGAAGGTTTTAATAAAAGCAGAATAGAAAATGCAGAGTACCTCACCACACATATAGAAACAATAGATGGAATTAAACATCCTTTTATACTGGATCAGGTGAAGCATGTGTTTCATCAATATACCATTCAGGTAGATAATGGTAAAAGGGATGTTTTTAAGGACTTTTTGGATGAAAATGGAATTGGAACAGGAATTCACTATCCTAAGACCATCTATCAGCAAAAGCTATATCAAGATTTGGGTATTAAAGGTCATTGTCCGGTTGCAGAAAAAGCAGCGGAAGATGTGCTTTCAATTCCTGTACACCCTGGTTTAAAAGTCGATGATTTAGAAGAGATAGTATCTGTGCTGGAAGTGGCATCAGAGAAATATTTTAGTTAGCAATTATTGAGCTGATCCCAGTTTCATAAGATTATAATTAGGTATTAAAAAATCCATAATTAGAAATATAAGTGATAAACAAGCGAAAATAGAGAAAAATGGACGAATATGGTTAAAATTAAGAATAGAAAATTAAGATTGGGATAGTTATTTTTTTTTTTAAACCTTTTTTAATCAGCCAATATAAGGGGACCATTTATAAATTCCAGATCAGCCCATTTTCTCCCTAACTGATAAAACTTTCCGTTCTACACTTACTTCTTTATCCCGACGGTCATCTATTTTCAGGCTGGTGGCCACGCGCTGTGCTCCTTCATCAAAAACAGCTTCATGAGCCATTTTTATAGCATCAAACAATTTTTCAGGATCATCAGATTCTATTATGGTTCCCATACCACTTATTTCGTATTTTACGCCTGTTTTATCCAGGGCAGATACTGCAGCAGCTATATATCTGCTGAGGCTGGTTCCGGAGGTCCCTATGGGTATTATGGTAAGTTCTGCAGATATCATGATTATTATATATGTTTCTTTTTTCATATAATTTTTATGGAACCTCTAACAAGAGAAAAATTCAACCAAAACCTAGAGAAAAGGGTTGAAAGGGTGATCATGGAATATAAATTGCTTGAAAACGGCGATAAAGTAGCGGTCGCACTTTCAGGTGGAAAAGATAGTGTTCTAACTCTGCATCTTTTACACAGATTCCAGGAAGATTTTAACCTGCAACTGGTAGCTATAAGCATAGATGAGGGAATTTCAGGATATCGAGACAGGGGGTTGAAAATTGCCAGGGAAAATGCGTCTAAATTAAAGATAGAACTGGTGGAAAAATCATTCAGTGATGAACTGGATATTAAACTGGACCAAATCTCCAGTTTATATAAAAGTACCTGCATACCATGCGGAGTTTTCAGAAGATATCTACTAAACAAATCTGCATATGAATGGGGAGCAGATAAACTGGCAACCGGCCATAATTTGGATGATGAGATTCAATCATTTCTAATGAGCTTTGCCCGGGCTGATTTCAGGAGATTCTCTAAATTCGGGCCTAAACTTCAGAAAATCCACCCAAAGCTGGTCCCCCGGATAAAACCCCTATGGAAGATCCCGGAAAAGAATGTGGGAATATGGGCCGTTCTAAATGGGGTGGAAGTGCATTTTGCAGAGTGTCCCTACTCTCATCAGTCATTAAGGGCTAAATTAAAGAGTTATTTAAACAATTTAGAAGAAAAAAGTCCGGGCACAAAAATGATGCTTTTAGAATCCTTCAGAAAAACTTTTAAGCAACAAGAATCTTTATTGGAACTGGTTGAGTGTGAAAGTTGTGGTGAACCATCATCTCTAAACATATGTAAGGCCTGTGAAATGAGAGAATATATAGATTCCTTTGAATTTTAATTATTTGACACATGAAATAGATAATATTTTAGACATTAACTTCAATATATCATACCAGATCGGGGATATTTCAGGTTAGATCAGGATTTTTTTGTGGTAATCATGAAGAGACTTTTATGGTGGTTAATTGCTGGTAGTAGAGGAGGTAAAAACAGGGCCAGGATAATTGAAGCCCTCTACGACAGACCTTACAATGTTAACCAGCTTTCTAAAGAACTTGATCTTGATTATAAGACTGTTAAACATCATATTGATGTTTTAAAAGATCATGATATTATTAATTCTTCTGGAGAGAAGAGATATGGTTCAATGTACTTTTTATCCAATCGTATGGAAGAAAAATATTCCATATATCAGGAAATTCTGAGTAAAATGAAAAAAAAAGAACTACTTTAAACTTAGCTTAGAGGTGATGAAATGGGAGAAGGAGGAAATGGATATCAAGGAGGAGCTGGAAATGGATCCGGACAAGGAGCCGGACAGCATGGAGGGGCTGGAAATGGATCTGGCCATCAGGGATTTGGTATTGAAAATGCCCAGTTGATAAATGTAGATATTATTATTGGAGTTGCCAACATTATAATCCTCTTAATCTTACTGTATATGTACCTGGGAAGCTACCGGGAATTTAAATCCAAATTCACCTTTGGCCTGGTAGCATTCACCTTCCTCCTCCTCCTGCAGAATGTCATGTTTACAGTATTTCTTCTTACATATCAGGGATTTAGAGGTCCAGATATGGGTACTCCCATTTTCTTTTTAAATATCATTGAATTTTTCGCCCTTTCGATATTGTTATGGGTAACCCGGGAATAAGGCGGGTGAGATCTGGGTGTAAACTTGGGATAAACTTGGAAAAAGTACTTTTATATTTCCCGGTCATGTTCAATCACCAACAGGTAAGGAGGTGATAAAACATGAAAAAAGTAGCTCTAGTATGTGCCATGGTGATGCTGGTCAGCATAGTACCAGCATTTGCAGTAGCAGGACAGAACAACAGTGACAATACAACAACTCAGCTTCAAGATAAACATCAGTTCAAATATCAACATGGTTTAAAAGACAATCAGACTGGACAGCAAAACGGTGATTCCCAGGCAAATGGAGATCAGACTAAACTCCAGCAACAACAGAAAAATCAGGATTGCACTTGCACCGGAACTCAAACCGGAGATCAGACCAAAACACAACAGAAAAAACAAGATCGCCTGCACACCCAGGATTGCACCGGCAGCAATGTTTAAACAATTAAGTTTTGAAAAAAATATTAGAAATTTATAGGTTATAAAACCTATTACTTATTTTTTTTACATGTTATTCATGATTTAAATGTTAATGAAAGGTTTTATGGTATGAAAAGTTTTAGAAAGATGAATTAATTTAGATTTTAGAAATTAAAAAAAAGTTAATTTGTATTCATTCAGATAAAAAAGAGATTTAAAATAAAAATGAAGATATTCACTTTTTACTCCCTAAAACATGAGGACATATAACTCTACAAGTATTGCATTTCTTTAAAACAAATCCTCTTTCAGTAACAAAATTAGATAACGGTCTGCACTGTTTCTGGTTCACTGTTGTACCCTCCAGGGCTTCCTGTGGACATGAATCTATACAAAGATCACATTCAGCTAAACAAGGATTATAGGTGGAGATTGGGTCACTTTCAAGCTCAATATCCACTAAGACCGCCCCAATCTGGATCATGTTGCCATATTTTTCATTTACCAGTAGGGTGTTTTTACCCATATTCCCTAATCCTGCGAAATATGCTGCATGGCGCAGTGATAAAATACCTCTGGCGTACTGATTATCTGCTTCCCAGTATTCAGATGGATCATCAGAAGGAATTAAAACAGCCCCTACACCTAAATCCTCCAAAATAAGGCAGAGTTCAGCACCTAAAATATCAACTAATTTATTGATTACGTCATTCACATGAGAATAGGGAATGCAATTATCAGCATTTATAGATCCGCTAGGAACTCTCTTTGCAAAAACAATCACGGATTTACACTCTGTATATATATCTGAAGGATTATGTCCAAGTGGCGCACCGTTAAATCTATCTAAACTGGCTATTCCACACAGATCTCCTCCAAGATCTCTTACCATGTCCTTGATTTGGGAAGCTTCCATATCAATCACCAATTAATTTTCAGTTAACCATTTAATTGATCAAGGTTATACTGCTTTGAATGTTTAGAGTCTTGGAGTTCCTAATTAATATACAATCCCCATGATTAGGTCCTTTTTCTAGATGGTTTTGCATTCTATCATTAATAATTATTTGGAAGTTCGCAGAACCATCTTATCCTTTTTCTTATTTACAGGGGATTTAAACCCAAACAGTACTTTGAACATATTTTTAAATGGTTTCCTGTAGATATGGATATGAATCAGAGTCCCTATAACCATTAAAATGGAAAGTTCCACATGCCAGAATGTTAATGAAGGATTTAAAGCAGTTCTAATACCCAGATTGATCATCAAAATGAGTAATACACCAGTTCCACTGGTTCCAAGATAGCCAGCTGCCAACAGTAAGTTCCAGATTTTCCTGTGCTTTTTCCTGTTTAATATCCCCTTTTTGAAGAGATAATGGGTGAATAGATATCCTGATATTAGTAAAATACTGACTGGTAATATATAATATTCACCACCATCTCCCAGATGATATCCATTATCTGAGCCATGGCCGGGATCATTTGTTGCACTGGCATTGTCGGTGCCATTATCTCCAACATTTGAAACATCTGTGCCATCTTGTCTGGTTTGATCAGTACTGGAAGTAGAAGAATCAGAAGTACCACTAGTTGCTGTGGATTGAGATAGATCACAAATTCCATCTCCACTAATATCTATGAAACGGGAACATTGACCAGTGCAATTAACCAGACCATAGGGACAGCTTGCAGCGCTGGAATCTCCGCTGAGTATTGCGGCGAGTAATGCGGGTACGGATACTAAAGCTCCTATTAGTCGTTTTTTCATGTTTTAACCCTCCTACTTTTTGGGAAGAATAATTTTTTAGTGGACTTCCAGTAGTCACGGAAATGGAACACTGTGACCAGTGTCAGGGTTAAACCTGCCTCCACATGCCAGTATAGTAACTGTGGGTTTAATGGGCTCTTAATTCCTACAGCCATTAAAATAAGTAGTATAAAACCACCTATACCTGATATCAGGAAGGCGGCACCAATAATAAAATTCCATAGATTAACATGGAGATTTCTTTTGATAATACCACCCTTATAAAGGGTGTAAGTACCTAAATAACCAGCTATAAAAGGTACAGTTGGTATTAGTACGTCATAGATCATAATCACATCCTCTTTTTTTATGAGTTAATTTTTTTTGTAAAACTTCTTTTTAGGTTGATTAACAAAAAAGTTGATTTGGTATATAAAAATAAATTTTCCAAGTTTATCCCAAGTTTACACCCAGATCTTACCAACTTTCTAGTTAAAGGTGGATCTGAAAAATTAAAAAAAAAATATTATTTAAAAGAACGGATGGAGAAGTAGGAGACGTGATTTTTTCATTATTAATAAATAGAAATTATTATAGACTCTAGTCTTCCTATTCACTTATTGGATAATTTTACTAATTTCTCCCACACCTTTACTCTTTCCCTCTCGGAATATGAGTTTCTGCCCCTCACGGATGGCATATGGCCGATATTTAAATCTCATCCTTATTTTACCAGTGTCTCCAGCAGATAGATACTCTTTATCCAGGGGTTGGAAGACTGTTGTTTCGGAGATGGTTTCAATATGGGTTATACATTCATATCCCTCTCTTATGGTGGTGGGATGCACCAGTATGGCCACATCTGCTTCAAATTCCCTTACTGGTTGTGGCTTATAGAGTAAGTCAGAGATGATCATTCCTCTTTTTATATGACCCACTTCTGCTCCGCTGATGGATATTCCCACTACTTCACCGGTTTCTGCGCTGTCTTTTTTATAATAATGCATTTCTATGGAACGAACATTTATGGGAATGAATTTACCTGAACTGGTGGGTCCTAAAAGGAGTTTATCTCCTTTTTTAACTGTTCCCTGTCGTACTGTCCCGCTTACCACGGTTCCCACACCCATAATGGAGTATATCTTGTCAATATACATCATAAATGGTTTTTTACCATCATGAACATCGGAGGGTACTTCCAGCTGGTAGAAAAGTTTGTCAAGGAGATCTAAACCCTCACCAGTTACTGGAGATACTTTTATTACCGGAACCAGGTGTTGATCCATTTTATTTGCTACAAATGCGGCGTCTTCAGGGACTTTGATCATGAAAGGTATTTTTCCCACCAGTTTCAGAAGTTCGAATACCCTGTTTTTCACTTCACGAATCCTTTCATCGCTTACCATGTCTATTTTGGTGATCACCACCATTATGGGCAGTTCCATGGCCAGCATAATCCCCAGATGTTCTTTGGTTATGTGGGTGGGGCCCTGATCAGCGGCGATGGTTAGCAAACCATAATTTAATTTCTGCCCTACTATTCCCCTGATGGTGGTGCGCAGCCAGGGTTCATGTCCCACGGTATCTACAAAGGAAACCACCTTTTCGCACTGTTCAACCACCTTAGATTTCTCTTTTTTATGTAAGGGATTTTTAATTCGAACTGGATTTCCTCCTCTAAATCCATAAACAGCAAATGAAAGATCTGCAGAAAGCCCCCGTTCTATTTCATGTTTCTGCACATCCAGGAATATTCTGGTCCTTCCGGAACCATTATCCAGAGATCCGGTGGTGAGGGTGCCTACCAGGGTGCTTTTACCATGGTCCACATGCCCGGCTACTCCCACCAGCAGATGTTTCTTATGATGGCTGTTGTTTTTACTAATTAAAACCTTGGCCACGATTCCTTTACCTGCTTTCTGGTATTGGGTTTTTAAAATCTGGGCATCAATTTCCCGGGCCACTTTCTCCAGTACAAAAAGAGATTCATCCATTCCTGCATCTAATAAACCCACTAAATTTCCATCATCATCAACACCAATAAAATAAATAGCTTCTCCATCCCCTTTCTCCATTCTATACTTCATTTGGGATGCAAGACGCTGTATCCTGTCTTTTTTAAGATGGAAATCCTTTTTAAGATTCTCTTTAAATTCGATATTTTTTCTTTCCCCGTATTTGGTGATATCGTAGATGTTGGATGTCATGAAAAATCCCGATTTTAACCATGTAAAATGGTTTTTTAATTATTGGGATTAATTAATTCATTTATTAAGTTTTAGGTTATGATTCATTACATATTAGTTAAACCTTAAATTTTATCTATTGACATTAGATTTTATCGGCGG
>MVQZ01000305.1 GCA_002067565.1 Methanobacterium sp. PtaU1.Bin242
TTTCGCCCAAACTGGTGGGAGTGGTGGGTACCTGTGCCAGTATGATCATCGGAGAAGATCTTAAGGAAGCTGCAGAAAACGCCAACATACCCGCCAAGGTACTTACAATTGAATCACATGGGGGTTTGAGTGAGGGTGATAATACTGAAGGAGCCATAGCTGTGCTTAATGCAGCTGCCAAAGAAGGAGTAATACCCCACCATGAAGCAGAAAGACAGACAAGGATGCTTAAAATGGCCACTGAAATTGAAAAAACCAGAGGAATGGCTCAAGGAGAATATATTAAGCCTTCTTATGGTGATCTTAAAGAGAAAGCGGCTAAAGTACTACTTAACAGTCTGGAAAACGGAGATAAAGTTGCTCTGGTTCTGAATGCTAAAAAGGAAACTTCCTATTTATTTGCAGATCTTTTGAAGATACCCTTTGGTGAAATTTATGAAAATAATCCTCCCACCATCATCGCAAATCTGGATGCAGAAATAGGCCTTCCCCGTATCAGACAACACGCACAGAACATAAGGGAAGAACTTCAAGCAGCAAATATCAATGTGGATGTGATAACCGGTGGATTAGACGAGTACCCCATCACCGGTAAGGCTGCTGCCCAGGTATTAAGGGATGGATCTTTTGATCTGACCGTGGTTTCAGGAGTGCCCCATGCCCTGCCTATAGAAACCATTCCCGGAGTAAGAATTGCCGTGACTGACGGACCACGTCTGGTGGAGCCTCTTAAGAAAGTGGGGTATGATTATGTGGTTACTGAGCTGGATGCCCATGCTAAAACCCTGGGAACATCAAAAATCGTTCTTTCTGATTTTGGGATGGTTTTGAGAGAAATTATGGAATTATAATAACAATTAAATATTCTATTTCACTTAATCAGTTTTATATATGCTATTTTACTGTATTAACCACAAATGAACTATTTATTGAGAATATATTATTTTATGGTTTATTAACATAGAGAGCAAAATAATAACTGGTATAAAATAAATTCGATATAATAGGAGATAACAATCTATACAATTATCGTTAATAAATAAACAAATCTTAACTTGAAATCATTTGGAAACATTACGGTGATAAAATGAGTAAAACAGTAGGAATGATACTCTGCGGAGGATTTGGAAAAAGATTAAGACCCATTACCGAAAAAATTCCTAAACCCCTAATTGAAATAAAGGATGACTACACCATCTTAGATAAGCAGCTTTTTGATTTTAAAAGCGCTGGTGTGGATCATGTGCTTCTTTTAACAGGTTTCCTATCTGATAAAATCCAGGAACGATATGGTGATGAATATATGGGAGTTAAAGTCGAATATATTCAGGAAACCGAACCTCTTGGGACTTTAAACGCCATTAAACTGGGAATGGATAGCCTGGAAAATAACAGGCAGTCTGTTATTAGAAATGGTGATGTGGTAGCCGATTTAAATATTAAAAAGATGATTGAACAGGGCAGGAAATCAGATTATCCTCTGTCCATTTTCATCACCCAAATGGTATCTCCCTATGGAATAGTGGAAATCAGTGGAGATAGATTGGTGTCTTTTAAAGAAAAACCAGTTCTGGACTATTATATAAACGGGGGTATTTACTTCTCCCAGGGCGAGATAGATTTCGGGGAGTTTGATGTGGGTGATATAGAAAAAACCGTTTTTCCCATGCTGGCCAAAGAAAACAAACTGGGATACTACAAAGAAGATGGTCTGTTCTGGATGGCTATAGACACCACCAAAGAACTGGAAGAAATAAGAAAAGAATATAAAAACAGGGAAGATAAACCATGGGGATATGAAAAGGTGCTAATTTACACTGAAAAGTACCTTACCAAGGAACTTTTTATCAAGGAAGGCTATCAGACCTCCTTCCACTTTCATAATAAAAAGGATGAAACAATGTATATCATCAGCGGTGCTGGTTACATAGAATTCGAGGACCGGAAAGAGTATTTTGGGAAAAATGATACCATACGCATAAAACCTAGAGAAAAACACTCCATTGTGGCTATGGAAAACACCATACTACACGAGGTTTCCACTCCTCACTTGGATGATACCGAAAGAGTGGAAGATTACTATGAAATCCGATGAATACAGGACTGCAGGATTAAATATATGAAAATATCACCATATTATCAGAATAAAGCATAGAACTACGATATCATGATAACCATCATCGATTATGGATCAGGGAACCTGAAGAGCATAAGGAACGGGTTTTCCAAAATTGGAGTGGAAGCCCGCATATCCCGGGAAGTGAGAGACATAGAGATAGCTGAAGCTCTGGTGCTTCCCGGTGTGGGTGCCTTTGGAACTGCCATGAAAAATCTTCAAAAATATGAAAAATCTATTCATGAGCATGTTGAGGGTGGAAAGCCATTTTTAGGAGTGTGTCTGGGTTTACAGGTACTATTCACCCGAAGCCAGGAAAGTGAAGGAGTAAATGGTCTAAACATCTTTCAAGGTGATGTTATCCGGTTTCCAGAATCACTTAAAAATCATGGGATGAAGATACCCCACATGGGATGGAATAACTTAAACATAAAGAGAGAATGCCCTATTTTGGAAGATATAGGTAGTGATTATATGTATTTTGTCCATTCCTACTATGTTCAACCCTCTGATAAAAAAATAATTGCAGCTACTGTTGATTATGGGGTGGAAGTTCCTGCTGTGATCTGTCAGGACCAGGTCTTTGCCACCCAATTCCACCCAGAAAAAAGTGGAGAGATAGGGCTTCGTATATTAAAAAACTTTGTTGATCTTATTTCCTGATGACCCACAAAGATAATATTAATTTTTATATAATAAGTAATAAATATTAATCTAATTAGTTCAACAAAATAAAGAAATAACATTTAAAAAAAAAATTTTACACTTAAAAAACATTGGTAAAGGTGCGTTCCTGTGGACATAGAAGGTTTTGTTAGGAAATCCATCAAAGAAGAGGATGAAAAATCTGTTAAAAAAAGTTTACAAGATAAAATACTGGAATATAAAAATATAAAACCACAAAAAGCAGATGAAATGGCGCAGGCTGTTATTGATGAGGTTAAAAACACCTTAAAAATCGAACAACATCCTGATGAAGCTTTGAGGGATCTAATAAATTATCCTCAATCCCAAGTGAATATGGGAGAAATTGGTGTGGGATCCCGGGGTGAAGGAGACTTTTTCGTACACCAGAAAATTGCAGATATTGTGGCCAGCACCCATAGCAGTGCATTGATAACACCATCTGCCCAGGATGATGGGGGTGTGGTAAAAACTAACGTAGGAAAAGAGGAAGTTTACATCACCACCGCTGTAGATGGTATACATTCTCGTTTAAGTGAATATCCCTTTTTAGGAGGTTTTCATGTTGCCAGAGCTTCCCTGAGGGATGTTTGTGTGATGGGAGCCCATCCCATTGCAGTTATAAGTGATCTGCATCTTGCCGATGATGGTGATGTGGGTAAGCTTTTCGACTTCACCGCAGGAGTATGTGCCGTGTCCGAACTTTTAAACGTGCCGTTGGTAGCTGGCAGCACCCTGAGAGTAGGTGGTGATATGGTTTTAGGTGATAGACTGGTCAGTGCGGTTGGTGCTGTAGGAGTATCCCCCTACCCCCCGACCGCTCGTAAAAGAGCTGAAGTTGGTGATGTTATCCTGATGACCGAAGGCTCAGGAGGAGGTACCATAACCACAACCGCCCTATACCATGGGATGTTTGATGTGGTGTGGGAGACCATGGATATAAACTTTATAAAGTCTTCTGAAGCTATTTTCAATACAGGAATTCTTAAAGAAGTTCATGCTATGACTGATGTCACCAACGGTGGTTTAAGGGGGGATGCCCATGAAATATCCCGCACCACTGGCCTGGGACTGGCTTTCCATGAAGATGAGATACGGAAACTTATCAATCCTTCGGTGCTAAATATGCTTGAAGAGCTGGATATAGATCCTCTGGGCGTTTCTGTTGATTCATTAATGATTATAGCCCCCGAAGATGTGGCTTCAAAGGTTGAAACTGCAATATCTAGTGTTGGCGTTCGCATATCCCGTATAGGTGAGGTTGATGACAGCGGAGTTTCCCGTCTGATAAAAGATGGAAGGGAAGAGGAACTAAAACCATTGTTCAGGGAAGCTGCTTATACTAAGATAAAAAAAATTGTAGGGGACACCCAACCACATGATTTCGAGCTCATGAAAGAGAAAGTAGAGCAAACAGCCCAGGAAGCCATTAAAAAGAAGGATGATATAGTCAAGATGATTAAAAATCGCCGTTAAGCTAAAAAAGATTGTAAATCCTATCTTTTTAGCTAAAGAAGTATAATTCTAAACATGCATGGTTTTTATATGGATAGACTAATTTATATAAATATTAAATAATAAAGAGGCTTTAGATGGATAATAAAGGGTTTATTTTCACTTTTGATGCTGTTCTGGCATTGATACCTGTGTTTATTGTGCTTATGGCAGTGAGCAGTGTTAACATGGGGAGTCTTATCCAGCCTTCCCAGCAGGTGCGTCTCAGTAATCATGCCCAGGATTCTTTAAATCTAATGGCCCAGTACCAAAATCCTGGAGGAACTGTTCTTGAGGAAATTAGTACTGTATTAAAGGCAAACCAGAATAATCTGGCCGGAATAGATGCTGCAAAGAAAATTGCTGACACTTTTCTGGATAAAAATCTTCCGGGAATGAAATATAAACTGATAGAACTGAATCAATTGAAAGGAACCACTATTACTACCAATGGAAATATGGATGACGTGGGAAATGTGGCTGTGGGCAACAGGAATTATGGTAATTACAGTTTTCAGTTATATGTATGGGATGAGGAAGCCTGAAAGATAATTACTATCTATCATATAAAGGATTGGTATTATCCTTTAATAGGGGGGATATCAGGTTAACTATTGATGAATTTCTTATTTTTTCCCTATGACACTACTTTTGTGATAATTTAGTGAAAAAAAATCATAGTTTATAAAGCTTTTTTTAAAAAATTCACAAAAAATATATGCATGGTATAAAATAAGGTATGAAAAGTAACAAATCAAAATAACGGATCTAGATAAGATCTAAATGCATTTTAATTCATCGCATTAATTATGGAATTATCAAAACTTTAATACTAAGTTTCAATAACGATGATAAACCTTTTACATTCCATTTAAATGATTAAACTCCAGGATATCAGTTGATAACAGATTCTTGAAGATATACATGCTATACTTAAGTTCAATATTGTAAAAGAGAGGTTCATCATAAGAGAGGTTCACATGGATAATTATGATGTTGTTGTGATTGGTGCAGGGATCAGTGGATTATTATCTGCTTTAGCACTGTCAAAAGAGGGTAAATCCGTATTGATATTAGAAAAGGAAAATTATATTGGCGGTGTTTGCAGGTCCTACGATATCAATGGTTACCGAATAGATACTGGACCACACGCCATAACCCGGCTGAGTAATGGGCCTTTAAAAAAATTGATGGACCGCTATTTTGATGTGATCCCTCAATTCGTCCCTTTCGGAAAGTATTATGTGAGAATAGACAATGAAATAAAACCATTTGCCTGGAACATTAATGCATGGCTTTCCTTTGATTTGCTTCCTAAAACTGATAGAATATTAATTATGAAATGTTTATTTAATGCATTTTATTTACTGACTATCGGTAAAGACTTATCAACAGTCCCCCTATCTGATCTTCTATCATCAAAAATCTCAATTAAAGGTAAAAGATTTATAAACTGGCTTTGTTACTTCATGGTCGGCACTTCCATCGAAAATACTTCTGTTTTAAGATTTATAGATAATAAAACCAACAAGGAAAATTCAATTCGGTATATCGGGAAAATATACGATTTATTTATATCAGAAGGTGCTTTAGATCAAGGATATCCTAGGGGAGGTCTTCAGTCCATAATTAATTCTATTTTAACCTCTTTTCCTAAGAATGTGGATATCAAAACCAATGAAAAGGTATTAAAAATTGATTGCAACGAGAAAGTAGAGGGTGTAATTACTGAAGAGAATTATTATGAATGTGATACTGTAATTTACTCTGGATCTGCTTCAAAACTACCTTATCTGGTTGATGATTTACCTGAAGAGTATGTAAAAAATTTAGTTACAATCAAAAATGTTAATTCATTGACCATCTGGCTGGGACTGACAAAAAAGCTATTTAAAAACTACGGCTCCCAGATGTGGATTGATTCAGATCCCTTTGCCTGGTTAGTTCCCACCTCCAATTATGATCCTAACCTGGCACCCCCTGGAAATCAGCTTGCTAGTTTTGCATTTATACTGCCGGATAAATTTAATGAATCAAAAATGAAAAAGAAAGCATTTAATGCTATAGTTGAGATTCAGCCCGAAATAGAAAGGCATATTGACATGACACATTATCAATATCTGATTCCTGAAAAGGCATCATGGAGTATTAACTCGGGTTTTGGTGATGTAAAAACACCTATAACAAATTTATATTGTGTGGGTACTGATACCATAAAGAGGAGTGCCGGGGTAAGCAGAGCAGCATATTCTGTTTTACGATGCTTAGAACTTGTGATGTCTAATGAAAAATCTAGATGATTGATTAAACATTCCTCTTAAATACTGAAAATAAGTATTCGATCTAGCATATGACCAGATTGGGATAGGTTTATTTGTTATCTGTCCCTTAAATCAAGATTAATGATTTAAATATTTCGACTATTTTAAAATTTCATCCACAAATAGGGATAAAAAATGCATCAAGATAGTAATTTAAAATTAGAATACCAACTGGCAAGGACTATTTCTACCTACAGCAGCCCCCTTTTAGTGAGTGTTTTAGTGTTCATTGGAATTAATTATTATTTACTTAAAGGATATGATTTTTTAACTGTAACTTTTACCAGCATTTTTTTTGTATTTCTATTACCAAGTATACCGGCTTATCTGTGGATGAAAAAAAATATTGTGGATTTTGAACTGCCTAAAAAAGAGGACCGCTTTTATCCCCTCCTTTACTTCCTATTATCCTATTTAATAGGTGCAATAGTCTTATATATTATTTCTGCACCACCCATAACCACCGTTTTGATGTTCTGTTACTTTTCCAACACCCTTCTGGTGTTGTTGATCAGCCAGTTCTGGAAGATTAGTATTCATTCTGTGGGAATAGTTGGACCAGTGATAGCCCTCATATACGTGCTTGGTTATGTTGGACTGGTTTTCACAGTTTTAATACCTTTAGTCATGTGGAGCAGAGTTTATTTAAAAAAACATAGCCTTTCCCAGGTAATCGCTGGTGCTTGTATGGCTTTTGCATCGACTTTAGCACAAATATACCTTTTAATAGGTTTTTAGTTCATTTAGTTATAAAAAATTCAATTATACTCTAAATAAGATAGTAAATAATATTAAACTCAAATTTTATTATATTGAGCTCAATTTTTTTATACCATGAAGTTCAATTAATCGGCATAGATAGTACTTATTTATCCAGAGTCTATTATCACAGGTGTTTAAGTGTCAGTTAAAGATTTAAAAAAACAGAAAAAGGAACAACGACGTAAATACATATTGGATATAGCTGAAAAACTGTTCTTTATCCATGGATATGATGAAGTTTCCATGAACGATATATCCTATGAGGTAGGACTAAATAAAGCTACTATTTACCGTTATTTTAAAAATAAGGAATCTTTATACTTCTCTATTGTTTTACGTGGCGTGGGAATCTTTAATGAAATGCTTAAATCTAAAGTCCAAGCTGGTAAAACAGGAATAGAAAAGCTGGAGCTGGCAGGAAGGGCTTATTTTGAATTTTATAAGAATTATCCGGACTATCATGATGCTTATCTCTATTCAAAATCAAAAAGATTTGAATTTAAGGAAATTGAACACTCATCACAGATTGATAGCCTGGCTAAGGATGTCATGAAAATCATCTGCGACGCAATAAAGGAAGGGATTGATGATAAAACCATGCGCAACAGCCTGAATCCGGTTCAAGTAGCTGTTTTCGTGGCTGTAACTGCTGAAAGAATTGTGGAATTAAGTCCTCAAACCCTGAATCTTTTAAAAAAACAGAAAATAAGTCATGAAAAGTTCATTGATGATTCCATGGATCTGTGGAAGCATATGGTGATGAATCATCTAAAATAAACTACATTGCTAATTCTATTTTTTTACAAATCCTATTTTTATAATCTTTAATATCCGGACTAATTTTCCAATTAATAGCAAAATTTATATATAATAAGAACCAGTGGTTACATAGGACATGAAAAATTGTGATAAATAAGCGAAGTCAGAGTGGTTAAATGATAGTTAAAGAATTCTGCATGTATTGTGGGGAGTGTGCTGGTGTATGCCCTCACAATCTAATAGAAGTAAGAGAAAACAGCCTAAAATTCAACGATAAAGATTGTAAAATCTGTAAAATTTGTATTCAGGCTTGCCCGGTTAAAGCACTAAAGAGTGAGGAGTAAACATGCCCCAACAGATAGAAACCGATGTACTGGTAGTGGGTGCTGGCCCTGCCGGTTCATCAGCAGCCAAGCACGCCGCTTGGGGTGGGGCAGAAGTACTTCTTATCGACAAAAAATCGGAGATCGGAACCCCTAAAAGATGTGCTGAGGGCGTATCTAAGAATGGCTTGAGGAAATTAGGCATCAAACCCAGCAAACGCTGGGTGGCTGCAGAGATGGGCCGGGTTCGCCTGGTATCACCTAGCGGTATTGATGTTTGGCTCAATCAGGAGA
>MVQZ01000306.1 GCA_002067565.1 Methanobacterium sp. PtaU1.Bin242
AAAACAGTGGGAAAAATTCCTCCAGAAAAAGAGGAAGAAGCTGCCCGGATTTTAGAAGAATGCATTTCAAACTTAAAGAATATTGAATAAAAAAGTTATAAATTGGGAAACAGGTTAAAAGCTATTTCAGAATCTATTTGAAAACTTACTTTTTTATTACTTTTATAGGTGAAATTCCAGAATATTTAATAATAAAAATTAAATAGAAATTATTATATATGACAACTTTAAACTATTTTTGATTAACTTAAGATTTTTTGTTATATTTATAATAATTTTTTGGGGTTGATGTTTAAAATGGTTAAATTTCCCTTCACTACAAGGGATGTCACTCTCATGGCAGCCTTTTTTGCTCTGATGATGGTGACTGAAGTGGTTTGGGTTGTAGGGCCCGTTGCTGGTAATTTTTTTTATGGAATACTCTTTGGTGCAGTCCTTATAACCGCAGCAATAGTTGTGGGAAAGAAATACACCATCTTAACTCTAGGAATTGTTAAAACCATAGTGGAACTATTTTTCGCCCCCATGTACGGCGGTACCTTTATGGCATTAAGTTATCTTGCCGGTGCGATAGTTCTAGAGGCAGTTTTGCAATTATCAGGATCATATGCTTCAAATAAGAAAATGAACATCGTTGGCTCAGTTCTATACGCCTTCTCCAACAGACTGGCTTCCATGTTGATAGTGATATTCATATATGGCATGACTTTACCCGCGTACCTTGTTGTGGCTTATATCGTCATAAATATGGTTACATTCGCTATTGGCGGATTCATGGGGAATAAAATTGGTGTAAAGGTTAAGAATACGTTGGAATCTGTGTGAAAACGCTGAATATGATTAGATGTGATTAGATGATGGAGAAAACTACTGAAAAAGAAAAAAGCAGATTTTATTTTACAAATCGTGAAATTGCCTTGATAGCTGCCTTTTTTGCCCTTATGATCATGGCAGGATTCATATGGTTTGCAGGACCATTATTGGGCATTGCCTTACATGGGATACTTTGGGGGATTATTTTAATTACTGCAGCTATAGTTATAGGAAAAAAGTACACCATCCTCACTTTAGGGGTTATTTATACATTGATCGATTTTTCATCAGCCAATATGTACGGTGGAACTTTAACAGCCCTTAATACACTGGCAGGAGCTATAGTTCTGGAAGCAATTCTGCAAATGGCTAGCCCTTACGCATCCAAGTTGAAACTGGACTTAATTGGAATATTCCTATTTGGTCTGGTTTCCAGAACAGTTTATGTATTCGTAATAGTCTTCGTTTATGGTATGACACTCCCATTATGGCTGGCTGCAGGATATTATATTTTACCTCATCTAATAACATTTCCTATTGGGGGTTATTTAGGTTTTAAAATGGGTAATAAAGTGAAAAATGTGATAGAATCAGTATAAAATATTAAGGAGATAGTATGGTAAATTTTGACTTCACTAAACGCGATATTGTAATGATGGCTGCCTTTTTAGCGCTTTTAATGGTTGCTGAAGTGATTTGGGTGCTTGGAACCGTTGTTGGAATTATAATTTATCCTATCGTGTTTGGGACAATTTTAATTGTAACGGCAGTAGTAATCGGGAAAAAATATACCATCCTGATTATTGGAACTATTTTAACGATTATTAATCTATCCACGGCACACATGTACGGAGGCACCCTAGCTGCACTAGCCTACCTGACCGGTGCTATAGCCCTTGAAGGCGTTCTACAGCTTTCAAAGCCTTATGGTGCAAATAGAGTCATTTCTGTAGTGGGTGCTTTTGCCTATGGACTTGTAGCCAGATTAACCTATGTGGTCGTAATAGTCCTGATTTATGGTATGGCCCTGCCTATGTGGGCCATAGTTGGTTTAATATGTGTACCTTTAATACCCTATGCAATAGGTGGACTACTGGGTTATCAAATTGGAATTAAAATCAGAAATACATTGGAGTCTGTATAAAAATCTTGAGGTGATACAATGGTTAAGTTTGATTTCACTAAACGCGATATTGCAATGATGGCAGCTTTCCTGGCTTTGATGATGGTTGCCGAGGCAATCTGGATATTAGGAAGTGTATTCGCTCCTTTTGGTATTGGTATTTATTATGGTGCTGTTTTAATCATTGCAGCTATAGTTATTGGCAAGAGATACACTATTTTGACCCTGGGAATAGCTAAAACTATTATCATGCTGCTTATACCTGATACTTATGGAGGGAGCCTGGCGGCCATATGTTATCTCATTGGAGCAATCGTCCTGGAATCTGCCCTATATCTCTCAGAACCATATGCCGAAAACCTGAAAACAGATTTACTTGGGATATTGGGCTATGGAATAATATACTGGGGAGTTTACGCCGCAATATTAACCATGGTTTATGGTATGGCCCTACCACAATGGGCCATAATAATTGGATTTGTTGTATACCCTGGTTCGTTTTTATTAGGAGGGTTTTTGGGCTATAAACTTGGGAACAAAGTGAAAAATGTGATAGAATCAGTGTAAGTTCTAAGATTAAAACCAGTATTAATATAAGTAAGTTCAGGCGATTCAATGATTGAATATGTTAACTCCAACTCACCATTACACCGACTAGACCCCCGATCAAAGATCATTTTCGTCCTTTGCATAATGGCAGCAGCAATATTAACCTCTTCCTATATCATGTTATCTTTTCTGATCATTGTCTCTGCAATAGTCTGGATAATAGCAGATGTTCCCATCAAGAAGTTTAAACCCGTCTTTCTGGTCCTCCTGGTATTTGTTTTAATGGGCATGCTGACCCAGGCGGTGTTTTACACTGATCGTCCAGATTATACCGGCTCAAAAACTGTACTTTTCAATATAATGCCTTATAACGTGCCAGTGATAGGTTCACTACCTGTTACTGTGGAGGGTCTTAAGTATGGCCTGGTTTTTTCCATGCGAATGGTGGCTGTACTCCTGGCGCCTATGATAGTTCCCCTCACCACCCATCCCAGTGACATGATACTAGTTTTAAGGAGTATGAGATTTCCAGAATGGATGATTCTCCTCTTAACCATGTCCATACGATTCATACCCCTCACCTTCCAGAACTTTAACACCATAAGAAACGCCCAAAAACTTAGAAAAATAAAAACAGGTTATAAAGACCTGATACCTTTAATGGAGACATTACTTATCACTTCTCTTAAAACATCCAAGCAGATGGCTCTCAGTTTGGAGACCAAAGCATTCGGATACTCCAGCAAAAGAACTTCCCTTAAAACCATAAAATTTGGGAAAAATGATGTGATATTTTCATTGTTCTCTTTCATAGTTTTAGGAATAGTATTGCTAAATACAGGTGCTGCATATGGATGAAATAATCTCGATAAATGATTTGTCATTCCAATATCCCCGATCTGATATACTGACTTTAAATAACATTAATCTTAAGGTAGAGAAGGGTGAATTTGTGTGGTCTGGATATTTCTAAGCTTGAAATTCCGGAACTGGCCACCCATGTGGGTATGGTTTTCCAGAACCCGGAGGTTCAGCTTTTCAGTGTCACGGTAGAGGATGAAGTGGCATTTATTGCTGAAAATCTGAATTATTCTGTGGAAAAAATAAAAAAATGCCTGGATTTTTCCCTGGATGCCGTGGGGATTGATGATTTGAGGGAAAGATATCCCTTTGAACTCTCCGGTGGTGAAAAACAGAGGGTAGCAATTGCCTCGGCTATTTCAGTTAAACCAGAAATTCTGGTTCTGGATGAACCCACATCGGAACTTGATTCTAAGGGTACTGAAATGGTACTGGAAGTGGTTCACCAGCTGAACCAGGCAGGTATGACCATTATTCTGGCCGAACACCATCTGGATGAAGTGACCCCCCATCTGGACAGACTGATAGTGATGGATAATGGTAGGATTATTGCTGATGATACTCCTCACAATATCTTCAAAAACAGGGTGTTTGATAATATTGGACTGAGACCGCCGCAGACTGTTGAAATTGGATTGAAACTAGGTGCAACTAGACTTCCCCTTTCAGTGAATGATACTTTGAAAATTCTAAAAAACTTTCCAGCCAAATCACTCCCTCTGGAGAATGTTGAGCAGATGATCCGAAATCAGGGACAAAAAATTGTGGAAATTAAAGATTTATACTTCAATCACCATGATAAAAAGGTGCTAAATAGTGTTAATCTATCTATAAATAAGGGAGAGATGGTAGGTCTTCTAGGCCCCAATGGTTCTGGTAAAACCACCCTGGCCCTGCTCCTGGTGGGTTTATTAAAGCCTGATCATGGACTGGTGAGGGTAAATAATCTGGATCCTCAAAGAGATAGAGGAAAACTTCTTCAAAAAATCGGATTCCTATTTCAAAATCCTGAACATCAATTATTCTGTGATTCAGTTTATTCTGAACTGGTTTATGGTCTTGAAGGAGAAGCAGGGTTTGTTGTAGATGAAATTATCCAGATAATGGGACTGGAAAAATTCAAAAATAAGCATCCTTTAACTTTAAGTAGAGGTGAAAGACAAAGGGTTGCCACAGCAACGGCCCTGGTTAAAAAACCCGAAGTTCTGGTTATAGATGAGCCTACCACTGGCCAGGACTGGTATCATGTAAGATCCTTCATGAACATGGTTAGGAAACTCAATCAGGAAGGGGTGACTATCATACTAATCACCCATGATATGCGGGTGGCTGCAGAATACTGCCAGAGGCTGGTGGTCATGAAAGATGGCTCCATACTACTGGACGGAGATACTAGGACTGTGTTCTCTGAAATTGAACTTCTCAGTGAAGCTGGCCTTAAACCAGCGCCCCTTACTGAGATATGTATAAAAAAAGGGATTAAACCTCCATTCCTGAAATTAAACGAGATAGATGTAGAAAGTTATAGGTGAATAAAATGATGTTTAATGATCTACTTGAACTGGCAGGTAAAAGAAAACTGAAACTGATATGTGCCTGTTTATTGCATGCTATTTCCTGTGGCCTGGCTATAATACCATTCTTCCTGATATATCTACTATTTTTAGAGATATTCAGTACATCTCCTGATGAGGTACGTATATGGTGGATTCTGGCTTTAATTCCAGTGGTATATGTGATTATGTCCATTGCTCTTATTTATGCCTATAACCTGTCCCATGTTGCAGCCTACCAGATCCTCTACACTGTTAGAATCGAACTGGGTAAAAAACTATCTAAATTGCCCCTGGGTTTTTTCAATGAAAAAAATACAGGGGAACTTAAAACTGTGATTAACGAAAATGTGGAACTGTTAGAGTTTTTCCTGGCCCATCATCTTCCAGAGATGATAAGCACCATCTTTGTGCCTTTATTTCTTGGAATTTTTCTTTTTATTATGGACTGGAGAATGGCCCTGGCTTCAGTGTTACCAGTAGCACTGGCAATGACTGTGATCCTCCTTAAAAGCAGTGGATGGGGTGAGATGATAGATGAGTATCTATCTGCCCAGTCTGAGGTTAACGCCACAGTGGTGGAGTATGTTCAGGGGATAAAAGTGATAAAAGCATTTAATCACACCGCTGAATCTTTTAAGAAGTATAAGGGAGGTATGGCCTTTTGGAAGGATAGTGTTATTAAATGGTCCCGACAGAGGGCAGCCCCATTTACCCTTTATCAGGGCCTGATAACCTCCACCCTGGCATTTATCATTCCCGTAGGATTATGGCTCTACAGTAGTGAAATGTTAACAATGGAAACTTTTTTACTGTTCTTAATTGTGGGTCCTATATTTGGTGGTCTTTTCATGCGGATTTACGAATTTTTAAGGTATGGAATGGAAGAAAAAGAATGTATGGATCGGATAAATAAGATATTTGACACTGAAAATATAACTGATGAAGGAAAAGAAAAGGTTGAATCTTTTGATATAACCTTTAATAACGTATTTTTCGCATATGATAACAGGAACCCTATACTGAATGACATAAACTTTCATGTGCCACAAGGTACCAGATGTGCTCTTGTCGGGCCTTCTGGAGCAGGTAAAACCACCATAGCAAGGTTAATTGTCAGATTCTGGGATGTGAATTATGGGAAAATCATGGTTGGAGATTATGATATTAGAGATCTATCCTTAAAAAATCTTTTATCCCATGTATCTATCGTTTTACAGGACCCTTATCTTTTCAACGACACTATCCTTGAAAACATTAAAATAGGAAATCCCCAAGCTTCCATGGATGATGTAATTGAAGTTTCAAAGGCTGCCAGATGCCATGAATTCATAGAAAAGCTTCCTGATGGTTATTCCACCGTTGTAGGTGAAAGGGGCGAGAGATTGAGTGGTGGAGAAAAACAGAGAATATCAATTGCCCGGGCACTCTTAAAGGATGCTCCCATTGTTATTCTGGATGAAGCCACAGTTTTCATTGACCCTGAAAATGAATCCCTCATTCAGGATGCCATCAGCAACCTCACCAGAAATAGAACAGTCCTGGTCATAGCCCATAAACTGTACACCATCACCAATGCTGAGCAAATACTGGTTCTAGATGAAGGTAAAATCATAGAAAGAGGATCTTATAGTGATCTGATGGATGCTGGTGGTCTTTTCAGGGAAATGTGGGACACACATATCTCAACTTTAGATTGGGAGATAAAAAGGTGATAACATGTATAAAGAAATATTTAACTTGGCCGGTGCGAAAAAGTCTCAGTTAAGATCCACATTTATTTTAATGTCCATTTACGGGATGATTAAAACAATACCTTTAATATTTCTTTATTTTATTATACTGGAATTTCTAAATCCTTCTCTGGATATTGTTAAAATTTTAGGGCTGGCTGGATTAATAGCCATTAGTTACGTTATGCTTACCATCATTGATCATCGTCTTTTTCTGCGTTCCATGGAGCAGGGGTTAACTATTTCCTATGATGTGAGAATGAAGTTAGGTGACAAGTTAACCAAACTTTCACTGGGTTTTTTCACAGAAAATGCCACAGGAGAACTTAACACCACCCTGGGAGAATATGTGTCTCGTGTTGAGTATTTCATCACCTACATGGCCCCTTATTTACTCAGTTCCCAGATAACTACGATAATAGTGTTGATTCTATTTTTTATTTTAGACTGGAGACTGGCATTGGCTGCCCTTGCAATTACACCCTTAATATGGCTGGCTTTTAAATATTCTGATAAAGTGGCTGAGAGAGTGCAAAAAGAAAGGGAAAAATCATTATTTAATGTTAATTCCAGGATTTTGGATTTCATACAGGGTATTTCTGTTATTAAAATTTTTAATCAGGATATTGTTAAATTCCAGAGTTTCCAGAAGGCAGTTGAAGAATTCCGGGATAAAAATATCCAGAACACATCTGCAACCATCATTCCAGGTATTATTCTACTGGTGTTTTCCAGTTTGTTCATCTTCATAATTCTGCCATTTGGGTTATATTTCTATTTTAACGGCACTTTAAGCCTGGAAATCCTAATATTTTTTATTATAGCCACTCCTGCATTTTCAGATTCACTGGCACACTATCTTTATGGATATTTACATGTGAAACACTCCATTGGCCATGCCATAAAACATATATTCCAGGTTTTAGATGAAGAAAGTCTTCCAGAACCGCAGGAAGTTGTGAAAATTGAAAGATTCGATATTGTATTTAAAAACGTAAACTTTAGCTACGACAACCAGCCGCTGCTTGAAAATATAAGCGGTTACGGTGGTTCCAAATGTCCCGTTGTCGTTATAGGTGATCCGGTCGGGAAAGATCAGAGTTTGAAATCGTTGCTTTAGGTTGATATCCGCGACGGACCACAGATGCGCGATGTTCATGAGGAAGAATTTGCAATAGTTCAGGCAGGCTTCCGTGTTATTGAGTTCGATCGTTGTTTCGTTTAGCTCGACCTGTTTGGCGAGGATCTCGGATTTCAGTTTCTCGGACTTGCGTTTATAAGTCTCGTCATCAAATGTTCCTTTCATGGCCAGTTCTTCGGCCCTCTCCAACTGATCGTTCAATTCTTTTAATTCTTTCTCGATTTGGTATTCTTCTTTGATCTCATCAGACTGCACTTTCTTAAGCGCGTCAAGAACGATGGTATTGAAGAGGTCGATCACGTCCTCGCGTGGTTCCAAAGTTTTCAGGAGTTCGAAGAACTGTGTTTCGAGGATGTCTTTCTTGACGCTGAATGAACAGCCTTTAATCCGGCAATGATAATAGC
>MVQZ01000307.1 GCA_002067565.1 Methanobacterium sp. PtaU1.Bin242
ATGCTCTTGTTAAAACATCCTTCACAATGGATTGGGCATCCCTGAACCCATAATACAGCCCGGTTTCCAGGTCCGTTAACCAGAGAATGCTTCAGAAACTCAGCATAGTTTATATATTCTCCTGTTTGATCATTTACCCCCGAATAATCTCCCATATCCAGTATCATTGGTTTTTCTCACAATTTTTTTCCTGTAAAGGTGGTAATGATTTCTGGGACTGATAATAATCTGTTTTGTAAATTCTCTCCTGTACTTCACCCAGCGCTTCCTCTAATTCATGGGTTATATCTTCACATGCCGATCCTCTAACTCCTTTAACCTCAATAATCACTTTACCAGTTTTATTTATAGTTATTTCCACTTCTTCAATTTCCAAAACATATCATCTCCTTTCTGAATTTGAATAACCAGTTATAATTTTAATTTTAGCAATATCAAGAGTATTTACGACTTTAGTGACATTTATCCTTTACATATGACTCATGTCTAATTTTACAATAGGATAATCCCTGTAAACCACTTTCTGAGTTTTCAAGTCTACTGCAGTGAAAACAAGCTCACTATCCTGGTTTACATTGAAATACAACTCGAATCGTGCCTCTCCCAGATCAGCTGGTGGATCAGCAGTTAAAAAGGTGGGGTTCCTCTTGTTTACCTGGAAGTATGTTCTGTTTTTAATCTCATCTTCCAAGACATTTACAATACGTGGGCATTCTAGAGGGTCGAAGATTATTTCACTGGTATCATGGAAGTTATGTTCCGTTTTTATTTGATAAATGGGTATTCCTAGATGAGTTTGACCCCGATATGATGGTTTCAAACGTAATTTTCTTGCTGGAGTTTCTGTAGGATAGGTTGTGCCTTTTTTAACAATCACATCGTACTCATATTGATTTGTAACAGGATTCACATGACGTATAGCATAATCATATTGTATATGATTGTGTAAATTATCTTCAGCAGCAAACAACGCGGCACCTCTGCTAACTGCATCCATAGATCCATTAAATCTAACTTTGTCCTTGCCAAATATGTTTTTTACGAGTTTTTGTACTGAAGGAATCTGTGCAGAGCCACCTACCATCAAAACAGCATTTAAATCATTTGTACTGTATCCATATTCCCTGGAAACGGATAATGCTCTCATAATTGTTTGAGAAATTATAGTGTAGAAATTATTGTCCTCCAGCAGTTCCTCAAATTCCATTCGACTTATCTGGAATTCTATTTCCATTTCTGTGTCCGGATCTGTTAAACAGATCTCTGCATGTTTATGGAAGGAAAGTTCTTTTTTAGCCCTTTCACATTCCCACAGTAAAGTTTGCTTTAACTGTTCCTTTCCCTGTTTATCTTCAGAAAAGCTCTGTTTAAGGATTTCTCTAAAAATATACTGGTCAATATCCATACCACCTATATATTCACCGGATTTACCCAGAACCCTGCATCCTGGACCCTGGTTGGAACTGTTTTCCTCATGGGTCTGCACCACTGAAACATCCAGTGTACCTCCTCCAAAATCAATTACAAGATATACATCATTATTCTGAATATTAACCCCAAATCCCTGGGCAGCAGCAGTGGGTTCATCCATCAATCGGTAATGATCCATTCCAATTCTGTGGGTGACTGTGCTGATCCATCTGGAATAGTTTTCAAAGGATTCAACAGGTACAGTGAAAATCACATTTCCCTTACTGCTATCCAGCCTTTTACCTGCATTAACAAGGACATAGGATAGAAATTCTGTTCCTGCCTCCAAGTGATCTATGTAACGATTTCCCAGCTTAATCCGTGATGGATTCTGGTTGGATATATATCGTTTAATCCAGCGAAAAGTTCCCTTATTATTCAATAGATTCTGTTCAATCACCTGGTTACCATAAAAAATCCCATAATTAGGAGAATAATTAATCAGGGATGGGATAAAACATATCTTATCAACATCCTCTCCTTGTGAATTTTCACTGCGAGAAATCAGAGGGATGTGAAGGGTAGAACTTTCTTCGGTTGAATCATCATGATAGGTGATGATGGTATTGCTGGTACCGAAATCTAATGCCATAAACCCAGTCATATTGCATCAACCCTCTCTATAATCACATCTCTATCCAGCAATGTTGATGGAACTTCTTCAATAATCACGTCAAACCTTAATTTTCCCAATATTATGGTTTGAATAAATTTAAGAGCACTTTTATCAGAGGGGGACAGAGTTTCATCATCCAGTAGTTTATTTATCCCACCCAGATCATGCCCACTGACCTCGTTTACAGAACCAGGTAGAATCATCTGTGAAATCTTTAACTTCCCCTCACTAGTGGCTGTGGCTATAAACCAACCATCTGGGCTAAAACTTAAACAGTTAACCCAGTTTTGATGATTAACCTCCCTGACTATCTGGAAATAGTGGGTTTCAAATACCCTGACCAGACCATCCCAACCTCCTGTTACCAGAAATCTTCCATCTGGACTAAAACCCAAACACCGCAACCCCCCAGGGTGGTTTATCCTTTTATTTAACTGGTATTTTTGAGTGTTAATTAATTCAACAGTATTATAAGTCCCTATAGCCAGTAATTGTTCGTTGGAGCTGAATTTTAAACAGTTAACCCCTTTCTGGTGTCTAATCTCCCTAAATAACTGGAAATCCTCCACATCAACCACCCTGACCAGACCATCACTACAACCAGAAACCAGAAATCTCCCATCAGGACTAAAACCCAAACACCTCACTCCACTTCGATGCTGAATTATTTTAATTAGCTGGAAGTTTCTGGTGTTTACCACCTTAACCACACCATCAATACTGGCTGTAGCCAGGAATTGTCCATCAAAACTGAAAGCTAAACAGTTAACCCAGTTCTGGTGTCTAATCTCCCTAAATAACTGGAAATCCTCCACATCAACCACCCTGACCAGACCATCACTACAACCAGAAACCAAAAATCTCCCATCAGGACTAAAACCCAAACACCTCACTCCATCTGGATATTGTATCTTTTTTATTAACTGGAAGTTTTCCTGATCTGTAACCATGACCAAACCCCCTGAATCACCGGTTGCAAAGAACCTGCCATCTAGACTAAAACCCAAACACTGGACTGGTGATTGGTGTTGAATCTCCTTTGCAGAGAGTATGATCCTCTGATAAGGATGTTTTTTCAGGGTTTCCCATATTGTCTGGTCAGTTACAGGTGGCTGATATCCTGCCTGATCCAGAATGTTAAACATTCTATAGGAATAGTAAACAGGTGCCCGGAAAATCAGATCCCAAAGATCATCATACCTTTTTAGGGTCTCAAATATTGTTATGATACTATCCCACTCAGGGTCACTAAACTGGTTCATATGTGCTTTATTATCCCTTAGTATCAGTATTTCTTCAAGGATCTTGCTTTTCCCATTTTCGCAGATCACTTCCAGTAACCTTTCTTTGATCTGGGCTTTTGTATTTTGGTAAGCTTTTTTTAAAAGATGCCTGTCCTGTTTTAAATCCAGATTCTCGTATTCCTGCCATTGTCTGGTTATAACATAAAATAACACCCTCTTCTGAGTATTTGCAGGTTTGTAACCATTATTTATGATTATATGTTCTACAGGAAAATTTTTATTTATTAAAATATAATCACATAAGCTCTCAACTGCTATGGGACTCGGTATATCATTTAAAGAAGTTTTAGCAGTGTTAATCACCTCATCATTATCTGATCTGACAATTGCATCTGCCATGATCTCAATTGCACTAGTTTGACCTTCCAAAATAGCCTGAGATAACTTTTTTGCAGCACTTTTCCGTGTTTCTTCACCAATTATAGGTAATGGTAAATACAATTCTTCCTTCAGTGCTTCCAGTTCAAGAGGAGACATGTGATCTTTTTTCAGTATTTTAATTCCAGTAGTATCCATAAAACTTATCTCTCCCTAAAATTCAAGAGGAGGTATCCTAACAAAACATTCTTCTGCTGTTTCAAGTTGTCTGAAAGATGCGGACTGTGCTCTTCCTTCTTTTAACCATTTCCTGAGCCCTTCAACCTCTTCTCGTTTGGATTTGGATAATGGAACCTGTCTTTTTATATTTTCCAGAATATCTGATGTGGTTATCTCTCTCATCCCGTCGTTAAATGCCAAGTACATAGCATCTATAACTGATTGTTCTATTTCCGCACCAACAAATCCTTCTGATTCTCTGGAAAGTTTATCCAGATCAAAACTTAGGGGTAATCTCTTTCTTTTTTTAAGATGAACACTGAAAATATCCTTACGTTCCTCAAAAGTGGGTAAATCCAGGAAAAATATTTCATCAAAGCGCCCTTTTCGCAACAGCTCCGGTGGTAAAGCATTGATGTTGTTGGCGGTTGCTACCACAAAACAGGGGCTGGTTTTCTCCTGCATCCAGGTCAATACACTGGCAAATACTCTTTGACTGGTGCCTGAATCCCCATAATTAGGCGAAAATGCTTTTTCAATTTCATCGATCCATAAAATACAGGGAGCTATAATTTCTGCTATTTTCAATGCTTTGCGAGTTCTTTCTTCAGATTCACCCACCAGACTACCAAACAGAGATCCCACATCCAATCTTAAAAGTGGTAAACGCCATAGGTTGCTTATCATCTTGGCGGTTAAACTTTTACCAGTTCCTGGAATGCCTATTAAAGCCATTCCCTTGAGCGGTGGTAAACCATAGTCCTGTGCATCCTTAGAAAATGCCTTCTCCCTTAATATCAACCATTCTTTAAGCACATCCAGACCACCCACATTATCTGGACTTTCTGAGTTACTGTGAAATTCAAGGGCTTCACTCTGACGCACTACCTGTTTTTTTTCATTGTTAACAGTGATTATATCCCTATCATCAATTGATCCACCAGTTACAATTGATTTTGCAAAAATTCTCTGGGCCTGGTTAGCAGTCATCCCCATAGCCGCCTGTATCAGTTTTTCCTTACCCTTAGCTGTGAGATTCACCTTAACATTGGGTGTTTCCAGGAGATGATCAAATACATTTTCCAGTTCCATGTAACTGGGTAAATCGAAATTAATGATTACCGATTCATCATACAATTCATCAGGCAATTTCGAAGTAGGTGTAGTTATAATCAATGATTTTCGTGAGTATTTCAATTTTTGAGCTGTGTTACGTAGTTTTCTTCTAACCTGGGAATTTGCCCAGAAATCATGGAAATCTTTAAGAATGAAAATGGTTTTCTCCTTACTACTTCCAATAGTATCCAGGGCAACTAAAGGATCCTTGGACTGACTCATGTTAGTTTCCAATATACCTATGTTTTTAAAGCCATCAGCACAATCCCAGGTAACACAGGACCTGTTTATATTATCAGTAACTTCTTTTACCCGGGATATTGTTCTTTCTTCTTCATGGGTTTTAACCACAATTAATGATATACTGGCCCTCAAACACGTGTTCAGCTCCGTCTCAAATTCTATTGACATTAAAATCACCTTGTAATCATTAAAAATTGTTTTTAATATTTATTTTTCAGTCCATCGTCTAACCAGAATTCTTATGCTGCCATCTGACTGCTCTTCCTTTTTAAGGAGATCAAAACCTGCATTTTGAGTCTTTTCTTCAACAATTTTCATTGCATATTCCCTTTTAATCCTATTTTTAACTGTTTTAAATTGTTCATTTAAATCTGCAGAAAATATATCTGAATTAGCTCCTTTAACCCCCTCCCAGTCTGCTAAAATATCATAGGTTCCCTCTGCATTTTTTGAGAATCCAACATCATATCCACGACCCATTTTAACCAGCAGATCAACCTTTTTTGTGCCATTATATCCTCTTATTTCAGCATTTTCCTGAATTCGGAAACCCATTTCATACAAACATTTAATTAGCAACTTTTTATCTGTGATTTTGGTTTTTATCCTGCTAAAATGAGACATGAAATAACTCCTTTTATTACTAATATATAATTTAGTATTAACAGCAATTTACAAATCCCCTTCATGATTTATATGATTGAACAATTTTTCAGGCGAAAAAATATATAGTCCCAATATTAAGTGTAGTAATATGAGCGATCATCTATTTAGTATTAAAAGTGATCCCACGTTTAGTATCAGCCATAATTACTAATAAAATTTACCCTAATTTACCCTAAAAATAATCTCATTATGGGTTGATTATTCCCGAAATTTGAATCATTTCATGCAAAATTATTACTTATCCATTTTCAGGATCTTGATTAAATGAAAATTATATTCACCACCGACCTTCATGGCTCACAGTGGAAATACCTGAGGGTGCTGGAGCATGCGCAAAACTTAGATGTTGATGCTGTGGTAAATGGTGGAGATCTATTACCAGTAAATCCTGGTCTTAAACAGCAGGACAGTTTTATTGCGGACTTTCTGGATGATCATTTTTCCCTATATGAATCTTCAGGCATCTATTACCTTTTTGTAATGGGAAACACTGACCTGAAACGTTTTGATGCCCTCCTCCAGGAGATATCATCCCCATACCATTATGTGGAGAATTTATCCCGGGAAAAAATTGATATAGGGAGATTTGAGTTTATTGGTTTTGATCTGATGACTGACTACCCCTTTCCCCTGAAGGATCGTTGCCGAAGGGATACTAACCATTCTAATTTCAAAAAACAATTATTAAAAGCTTTTTTATCCTCATCCCGTGGTTTGAAACCTTTGGAGGACTGGTTCAGTTACGTGAAAACGTTACCCACCCTGGAAGAGGAGCTGGGAAATCTTCCCCAACCAGAAGATATGAAAAAGGCAGTTTATGTGATGCACATGCCACCTGCCTTTCAGGGTCTGGATGTCTGTCAGGGAAATGTAATGGTTGGATCCATGGCAATTTATGATTTTTTTAAAAATAAACAGCCTTTACTCTCCCTTCATGGTCATATACATGAATCACCTGAGATGAGCAGTATTTGGAATTCCAAAATCAACAACACATGCTGTATACAACCAGGACAGAAAAAAGACAAGTTAATATATGTTATATGTGACCTTGATGAAATGGAGTTTCAGAGGTTCATTGAACCAGCACCAACTCCTAAATAACTGATTAATTAATAATATTCTGTATTTTCATCAGATATAATGTTTAAATCTTTAAAATCTATTTAAATATTAAATTCTTCTTCTTTTAGATGATTTTAACATTTTAAAAATCTCATAAAAAAACCGAAAAGGTTATGTACTTCATACTACATTCTTACAATAACTGGCATTAATAAAATAAATGTCAATCAGATTATTAATGTTAGTTATATTTTATGAAGTCGAGAAAAAGCTGTTAAATTAAATGATTTATTGGATAATTATCAATTTCCTTCCTACGAATAAATGGAGACTATTATAAGTCTCCTATTTATTATTATATGGATTTTACAGCCTTTAAACTCCCATAAATCCCAAAAAAATAGTCGAACAACTTTAATGATGCATGATGTTATAAACCAGGAATTATAGGATAAAAATTGAATAATAAGGCCTCTTCATGAATATAATTCATTATCTGGGCCTTTACCATCTTATTAAGAAAATGGAGGTAAATTATATGGACATAGAAATATTCCCACACCGTTTATTGAGTGTGGAAACCACTGAAAAATTATTAATTGATCTGGAGAGAATTGATGCAGTCAATAGAATGGTTTTACATGGAAGGAGACTATCACCTGAAGAAACAGGAAGTGAAGAACCCAGATTCATAACCATCAGGGATGAAAAAATTGATTTACATGTTAAAACTGGCAGAGTTCTTATTGAAATCAATGAAGAAGAAATAATAAGTTTAGATCAACTTAATGATGAAATACATGAAATATGCACTAATCATCTGCCATTTGGATTTAACCTAACTGAGGGAACCTTCATTCGTAAAGAAAAGACAGTCACTGACGCACTTAAGTATGGTGAGGGTTTAAAACATTTACCCAATGAAATGGTGGGATTAACTGATCAAAACGCCCAACTAAGTGAAAGGGCCCGTATAATCAAGAAATAAGGTACTATTTTTTTTCTTTAATCCATTTACCCATATTTTTTTAAAATGAACCCATTCTTTAGCAAATAAAGAAAAAAGCTGCTTCAATTTTTAAAAATAAAAATAATTTTATATAAATACAATCCAGTATTTTAAAATTCACATGAACCTCTTAAAACGTTCCTTATCCACTTTACAGATGGGACAGATCTCTGGAGGCTCTTCTCTGGCACATAAATATCCACAAACAGTGCATCTCCAGACAGGGAGTTCTAAAGATGATTCAGTTTCAGTATGATAACCAGCAATTTTCTCCCGCTCCTCTTTTGCGGGTCTTCGCTCAGGTATGGCTTTTAATTTCTTTTCACCATTTAATATATCGCCTGATATATATAAACCACAATAACAGGCGTCATATTCATTTAGATCAGGGTCCCGGTAGTCGCAGGGACATATGATATCCATATCCTCCTTTCGATCACCTGACGCCAGTCTACAGGGACATGCCCCATAACCATAACGTTTCATATTTATGATTATGTTTTTAAGGAGTGATTTGGTAAATTCAATATCGGGATTAAGATGATATCCTGCTGATTCTGCCTGTTTTTTCACTCTTTCATAATATTGGTCAACATCTGCATCATCCACCTTAAAGTTCACTGGAAGGCCTCCTTTATTCCCTCCTCATCAAATCCTATGATGGTCTCCTCATCATTTATAACCAGAGTGGGGAAGGATAGCTGAGAATTCCATTCTTTCATCTGTTCTACGATCTCCTCCCTCTCTTCACCCTCTAAAAGATCCACGTAGATGTAGCTGTACTCCACATTTAAATCTTCCAGAAGCATCCTGGTCTTCTTGCACCAGCCACAGGTGCTAAGCGCATAAAGAACTGCTTTACCCTTATTTTCCCCTTCAACACGTTGCATTGGCATTATAATTGAACCTCCCAAACCTTTATTATCCTAAAACTCATTAATCATGTGAATTACATTAGTACATCTTTATTATATGTAAAATCTTCTATTAATAATTATTAAAATCGATATTTTTTTTTAATCAGTACTAAATTTACATATTCACTTCCTAGAAAGTGATTTCACGTATAAGGCAATAAAAATAAACTTTAATGATAATAATCATGGCTTAAATATTTCACCATCCATTCTTATCTAAGTTATTCTAATATTTTCATGCCTATGAAGATAAGACCTACAAAAAGCAATAGTGAATATTTAATAAAATACCAATTAATAAGTAAAAAGAATATTTATTCACCATTAGGTGTGAATATTAAAATATAAATTGAAATCAGTCCCAACAACATGATCATGCTAAAATAAGATAGATAATTAGTTTTATTGTAGTAACCTTTATTTATTTTAACTTGAATTAGCACTACTCGCTTGTCTTTTTCTAACCTCCGAAAGAATGGTTTAATATTCTATATCTTTAAATATGATTTTAAATTCCGTTCCATCATTTTTATCAAGTTCAATTTCGCCCTGAATTTGATTTATTAAACTATTTACTAATTTTAAACCTAATGAATCCGTATTTTTAAAATCTAAATTTTCAGGAAAGCCAACACCATTATCGCTGGTGGTCAGTATGATGTTGCCATCTGTAGATTTTAAAGAAATGTTTATTTCACCGTTTCTTCCTTCAGGAAACGCATATTTCATAGAATTGGAAATAAGTTCATTAACAATTAACCCCAGTGGGATGGATGTGTTAATATCCAGATTGACATCATCTACATCCATATTTAGATTAATAACAGTGGGATCTAGAACATAAGTACTGAAAAGTCCATTGGTTAGATTACGTAGGTAATCCCCAAAATCAATTCTCTTCAGATCTGTGGAGCTGTAAAGTTTTTCATGTATCATAGCCATTGATTTAGCACGGTTTTGACTGTCTTTAAAAACTTCCCTGGCATCCTGATCCTTTATATAATGTGATTGGATAGCCAGAAGACTTGAAATTACCATAAGATTATTTTTCACCCGATGATGAATCTCTTTAAGCAACAATTCTTTCTCTTCTAAGGAATTATTAAGAGCAATTTCCGCTTTTCTTCTCTGAAGAGCTACAGATGCAAGATTAATAAACGCCTGAAAAGTTTCCAATCCTTTTAGACTTTTATCTTTATTTAGAAAGATGTTGGCATTACCATAAATCTTACCTTTCCATGTAAAACCAATAACGTAACTTTCACCAATATCTAACATTTTCTCCGCCATTAAACACATTTCTTTAGATACCTGTTTCCCCAAAATTTGATAAATACCCTCATCAACTGTGTACCACCTATTTCTATAAAGATTTGTCTGTTGTTCCTTACTTAGCGAACCCATAGGGACAGTTATCTCATATAAATCCATGCCCAAAAATTTTTCTGAAAGAATTGCCAATGATCGTTCTTTACCAGATATACTCTTTAAAATAAATGCATCCACATCCGAATCATATTCAGAAATAACTATAAAACCATCATCTTCAACCAATTCTTTTAATTTTTTAGCAATGAAATCATAGATATTGGAGTTAAATGGCAATTCCTCAAACTCCAATGCGGCATTGGACAAAAATTCCCTGGCAAACAATAAATTTTGTCTGATCTGTAAAAGATCTGATTTTTCGTCCTTTAAATCACCGATTTCGTCCTTTAGCTCTTGTAAATAGTTCAGACGTACCTTTGCCTTATTTTCTCCCAACATCAGAAACAACCCTGAATAATTCATCTATTTAAATATTATTACATATGATCCCATAAATCCAAACAGTATAACATCTCTGGCAACAAGGGACTTGATATCAGTAATACTGTTTGTGTACTGATAGCATTATTTGTATTGCTTGTATTAAGTATTATGTAATTGGTTGTTTCTGTGAACTTTTAGTTTTTGTTTATATCCGTTCTTATGGTCAAAAAGCAGCTGAAGGCACTGTAAAATCAGTATAAAGACATTATTTATAGTCTCATAATTATTATAGGACTATATATTGTCTCTAACCAGTCTTATTGCACAGAATTCTCCGCACATGGTGCACATGTCTTCCTGGTCTGTGTGTTTTCTCTGCCGGCATCTGAGGGGTTTTTCATGATCAAATGCCAGGTCAAACTGAAGTTCCCAGTTGAAATCTTTACGGGCGTGAGCCATTTCTAGTTCACTATCCCATGCGCTCTTAACACCCTTAGCAACGTCTGCTGCCTGGGCTGCTATTTTAGAGGCAATCACTCCTTCCTTAACATCTTCTATGTTGGGTATGGAGAGGTGTTCAGCCGGCGTGACATAACATAAGTAATCTGCCCCTGCTGAGGCTGCTATGGCTCCACCTATAGCAGAAGTAATATGGTCATATCCGGGGGCTAGATCTGTTACCAGCGGCCCTAAAACATAGAAGGGTGCTTCTTTGCACACTGTTTTCTGGATCTGGATGTTAGCTTTTATCTGATTTAAAGGAACATGCCCCGGACCTTCCACCATTACCTGAACACACTCCTTACGGGCTCTTTCTACCAGTCGTCCTAGAGTTACCAGTTCACTTATCTGGGGAATGTCTGATGCATCATGGAGACATCCGGGTCTTAGACCATCACCCAGGCTTAAGGTCACGTCATGTTCCTGAGCTATCTCCAGAAGATAATCATAATTCTGGTAAAGAGGATTTTCCTCCTGGTTTTTAAGTATCCACGCCGCCAGAAATGCTCCGCCCCGGCTTACAATCCCCATTAGCCTATCCGAATTTTTAACCTTCTCCACTGTGTCCCTGGTTATACCACAGTGGACTGTGATGAAATCCACCCCCTCTTTTGCCTGATTTATTATGGCCTGAAACATATCATCCTCATCCATATGGACTACTGCTCCTTTGGACTGGGATGCTTTAACCGCCGCCTCATATATGGGAACTGTACCTATGGGAACTTCAATCTCCTGCATTATAGCTTTTCTAACTTCTTTAAAGTGAGAACCTGTTGAAAGGTCCATGAGGGTGTCTGAACCAGCCTCCACTGCTGCTTTTGCTTTTTTAACCTCCCAGCTTACATTTTCCATTTCTGAAGAGGAACCCACATTAGCATTGATCTTTGTTTTTAAGCCCTTTCCTATGCCCAGAGATATACTTTTTCCATTAACATTTTTAGGAATTACTATCTGCCCTTTTGCAACTCTTTTTAGTATTTTATTAACTTCAACTCCCTCATTTTCCGATATCATTTTCATTTCATCGGTGATATGGCCCTTTTGAGCCTGTTTTAATTGTGTCAATTTTCATACCTCATTTTAAATGATTAAGATTAACAATATTATAAGAATAATCCCTGTTGGAACATCTATTTACCCAATCCCTGATTTTAACCATCAATTGAATTTCATTTTATTTGATTGAAATAATCTAAGATTTAATTATGTTACAATTATATTATTTCTCTGTTTATTCCATATTATAAATTCAAATATAAATTATTAAATAACAATATCAATCAATTAAAAATTCCTATAGAAATCGCATATGCAATATTTATTTATTAACTATCAAAATACTATTTTTTCACCATTTAAAATGTTTTTAAGACCTATAAAATTCTTAAATTAATAAGCAAATTTTAAAGAAATATTTTTTTTTATAAATTAAAAAATGATTCCACAATAACAATATTTATCTATGAAAATAATTAATCATTATTCTACTAATATGTAATACTGGTTGGTGGGGATATGGGTTATCTTATCTGTGAAAACTGTGGAGGATACTATGAACTCCAACCAGGCGAGTATCCTGAGGATTTTGAAAAGTGCCAATGTGGTGGAAAACTTCAATATAAAGAAAATCTTGAATTTGAAACCGCACTCCCATCAATAGAATCGCTTAAAAAAGAACCAGATGATTCAAAAATAATTCACAAGTCCTATCCTGAAAAATCATCATCTATGAAGCTATCCCATTTTCCTAGTTCATATAAAACATTAATTATTGGATTTGCGGCGGTTATGGTCTTACTTTTTAAATTACATGTCTTTAATTATTTAATATTTTATTTAATGCGTTACACTTCCCATTCTTTTCCCACATCAACCTATATTATTTTAGTAATGATTTTATCGTTTCTTTCCATCTTCATTAGAAAATATATAAAATTAAGATAAATATTTGTCCAATTAAAATGAATCTCCCTATAACATGAGAATTCTGCCCCTTTATCAAACTAGAACATCACCTTTTCCAGTTCCTGTAAATTCTTAATAATGAATGGCTCCGCTTTGGGATCTGCAAGTATCTTAAGCTGTTTCTGGTGTGTTTCTGTATAAACATTCATCAATATCTTCTGAAGATCTTCCACCGGCATTTCCAGGACCTTTTTTATTTTTATAAGGTCTTCCTCTGATAGTTCATCTTTATAATCTTCTATTTTGTTTTGGAAAGATTTCACCACGTTTGAATTCCGGGAAACCACCCCCCGCAATAGAAGAGGCGGAACCCTGGTAAAAAGACCCATCAATTCCATGACATCCTTTTCAGTTATTTCTAGTTCTTCTGACTCCATTTTATAGTATCTCCAATGGCTATATGACTTATTTTATGATTATATTCTTTATAATTCCTCTTATATTGTTTAGATTTTTCCTATTATTTCTTATTTTATGATCTTTCTTCCTTTCCTTCTTTTTAATATAAATTTAATGTCCTTAATTTCATAATACTGGATTTTTATTTAAGAGTTTAAAGTGTTATAGGTTTTCCAACTCATCTACAGCTTCGGGGTTGGCCAGTGTACTGATATCTCCCACTGGTTCGCCCTTAACCCTGGCCTTGATCACCCGACGCATTATCTTGCCCGAACGAGTTTTAGGAAGATCATTTACCAGTTTTATCTCTGACGGGCTGGCTATAGGCCCAATTTCTTTTCGAACATGATGTATTAATGTTTCTTTAAATTTACTACCTGCTGTTACCCCCTGTTTTAATATTACAAATGCGTAGATCACCTCCCCCTTAATGGGATCTGGTTTACCCACCACTGCAGCCTCCGCCACATCTTTATAACTTACCAGGGCAGATTCCACCTCTGCTGTGCTTATTCTATGCCCAGCAATGCTCATTACATCATCTTCCCGTCCCTGAATCCAGAAATAACCATTATCATCCTTTCTAGCCACATCACCACTCAGATAGACACCAGGAAATGTACTCCAGTAAGCATCCACATATCTTTGAGGGTCTTTATAGAGTGTCCTAAACATTGATGGCCAGGGAGTTTTAATTACCAGATGTCCCCCCTCACCAGTCAGTGAATTACCATCATCATCCAAGATGTCTGCCTGAACTGTGGGAAAGGGCTTAACCGCTGAACCCGGTTTAAGTGGAGATAGGGGTAGGGGAGTTATAAGATGCATTCCCGTCTCTGTCTGCCACCAGGTGTCCATTATAGGACATCTTTCACCG
>MVQZ01000308.1 GCA_002067565.1 Methanobacterium sp. PtaU1.Bin242
ATCACCAATGATTTAACCCACCATCCCCAATTCGATGATCAGCAATGGGCCAGAAAAATAGGACTTGTTTCTTTGGCGGGATTCAGGCTTATTTCTCCGGAAGGAAAGCCAATTGGAGTTTTAGCTCTCTTCAGCAAACATGTTATTGAAACTGAAGAAGAAAAGTTATTAGAAGACCTGGCCAACTTCACATCCCATATAATAATTTCAGACGAGGCAGAAAAGACAATTATTGAAAGTGAAGTAAAATATAGGGCTCTTTTTGAAAATAGTGGAACTGCAATGCTTTTTATCGATGAAGACATGACCATCTCCCTGGTAAATAAGGAATCAGAAAAACTCAGTGGCTACCGGAAAGATGAAGTTGAAGGAAAAGTTAAATGGACGGAAATGGTGGCTAATAAGGATGATTTGAATCGTATGATGGAATATCACCGGCTGAGGCGTATTGATCCAGATGCAGCGCCACCAAACTATGAATTCCAGTTTGTGGACAAAAAAGGCATGATAAAAGATGTGATTGCAACTGTATCCATGATTCCCGGCACAAAGAAAAGTTTAGCAGCAATATTAGATATTACCGAGCTAAAGAAAGCAACAAAAGCTTTAAGTAAGAGTGAAATGAAGCTTAGGGCCATCCTGGAGTCTTCTCCAGATTCTATTACTGTTACTGATCTAAAAATGAATATACTTGAATGTAATAAAGCCACTGTTTTAATGTATCATGCCTCTTCCAAGGACGAGCTTATTGGATTGAATGCATCTCAATTAGTAAATCCTCAGGATCTACCAAAACTTACAAGAATCATTGAAAAAACCATAAAAGAAAAGGAGAACGTCACATTTGAGCTGGAATTATTTAGAAAGGACAAAACAGTATTCCCTGCTGAACTTTCTGCAAACGTTATTTTAGACTCATCAGACGCACCAGTGGCATTTTTATCCATAACCAAAGACATCACGGAACGTAAATTGGCAGAAAAATTGCTGAAAGAAAGTGCGGAAAACTTCCAGGCCATAGCTGAAAATGCCAGTGAGGGTATTCTAATTGCAATGGGGGATAGGGGAACTCATGTATATGCAAACCAAATGGCTGCTGAAATAACCGGATACACTACTGAAGAACTACTTAAAACAAATATCGCAGATTTAGTGCCCTATGATGAACTAAATGAGCTAATGGACATATATAAGACACGAATCACTGGAGAAACTTTTCCTTCAAGGCATGAAACATGTATAGAAAGAAAGAATGGTGAAGTCATTCCCATTGAAGTTACAGGAGCCAGAACTGTCTGGAAAGGTGAACCTGCAGATATGGTATTAATCTATGACATCACCCAACGAAAAAAAGCCGAAACAGAGTTGAAAAGTTCAAAAGAAAGGCTTAAAATATTGTTTGAAGATGCGCCGGATGTTTATTTTCTATCAGACATTAAAGGCAACATAATTGATTGTAACAATGTCACAGAAGAATTAACTCAATATAAGAAAGAAGAAATAATTGGGAAAAATTTTAAAGAATTGAAGATAGTGCCCTCAAGCCAAATATCAAAATTAGCAGATAAAACAGCAAAAATAGCTTTAGGGAAAGCACCGGAAACAATAGAGATTGTTTTAAAAAGAAAAGATGGTAAAAAACTCATGGTGGAAATACATGCACATCTAATAAGTATGCATGGCCAAAAATTCTATTTAGGAACAATCCGAGATATCACTAAACGAAAGCGTATAGAAGATATTATGCAAGCCCGTTCTCGTTTACTGGAATTTGCAGCTTCTCATTCTATGGATGAACTGCTAAAAATAACATTGGATAAGATTGAGGCACTAACCGGAAGTAATGTTAGTTTTTATCATTTAATCGAGCCGGATCAAAAAACACTCTCATTGCAGAATTGGTCCACAAATACTCTTAAAAATATGTGTACAGCTGAAGAGAAAGGCTTTCATTATGATATAGCTCAGGCTGGTGTATGGGCGGATTGTATAAATCAACTCCGTCCTGTTATTCACAACGATTATGAATCTTTACCTCATAGAAAAAGTCTGCCTGAAGGTCATCCACCAGTTATTAGGGAACTTGTGGTGCCCATAATTAGGGGCAACAAAATCAAAGCCATCATTGGTGTTGGTAATAAACCCACTAACTATGATAATAATGACATCGAGATCGCATCACAATTAGGTGATCTTTCATGGGACATTGTAGAACGTAAAAAAGCAGAAAAAGAACTCGAAAAGAACCAAAATGAGTTAAAAGCTATAATTGATGGGTCACCCATCCCCCAATTTGTCATTGACCAGAACCATCATGTTATCCACTGGAACCAGGCACTGGAAGTCTATAGTGGTATTAAAGCCCAGGATATTGTAGGCACCAAACAGCATTGGAAGGCTTTTTATGATAATAAAAGACCATGTTTGGCAGATCTATTAATCGAAAGTACTCCAGAGGAGATTGAAGAATGGTATCCGGGTAAATTTAACCTTTCAACACTGATAGAAGGTGCATTTGAGGCAACAGATTTCTACCCTGAAATACTGGGTGGAACCTGGCTGTACTTCACTGCAGCCCCTATCCGTGATGCTGAAGGCAACATCATCGGTGCAGTGGAAACCCTTAATGATGTTACCCAGCGTAAAGAAGCTGAAAAGGAGCTGGAACGGGCTAATAGTTATAATCGGGGCTTGATTGAGGTTAGTATGGATCCACTGGTTACTATTGGTTCAGATGGTAAGATCACTGATGTTAATGTGGCAACTGAAAAGGTAACTGGCTATTTGAGGGATGAATTAATAGGGTCTGATTTTTCTGATTACTTCACCCAACCGGATAAAGCCAGGGAAGGTTACCAGCAAGTGTTTAAGGAGGGTTTTGTGCGGGATTATCCTTTGGACATCAGGCATAAAGAGGGGCATATAACCCCGGTTTTGTATAATGCTTCGGTTTATCGGGATGATTCTGGCGAGATTGTGGGTGTTTTTGCAGCGGCAAGGGATATAACCCAGCTTAAAGAAGCTGAAGATGAATTAAAAAGTTCTGAGGAGAGACTGAAAATATTGTTTGACTACGCCCCAGATTCACTCTTCCTGCTTGATCTGAAAGGTTATCTGGTTGATTGTAACCGAGCAGTTAAGGAGAGCCTGGGTTACAGGAGAGAGGAATTAATTGGCAAAAACTTTTCAGAGGTAGACAACATTCTTCCTCTAAAGGAGATACCAAAATTAGCTGCTAAGATGGCTAAAATAGCTTTAGGACATTATCCTCTAAAACCAATTGAACTTGATTTTACCCGAAAAGATAATGAAAAAATCACAATGGAATTAACTGCATATCTGGTGAATATCAGTGGTAAACGATTATTATTTGCCATAGGACGTGACATCACAGAACGTAAGCAAATGGAAGATCAGATCAAAAAATCCCTGGAAGAAAAAGAAATGCTCCTGAGGGAGATCCACCACCGGGTGAAGAACAATCTGATGATCATCAGCAGCCTTCTAAACTTACAATCACGATATATTAAGGATAAAGAGGCTTTAGGTATTTTTAAGGAAAGCCAGAGCCGAGCCCGGTCAATGGCAATTATCCATGAAAGATTATACCAATCCACCGATCTAAAAAGGATTGATTTCGGAGATTACATACAAACATTGACTATGGAAATATTCCGCAGTTACCGGGGTGATACAGGCATAAAACTGAACATGGATGTAGAGAGCCTGGAACTGGATATTAACACTCTGGTTCCCCTGGGTCTTATTGTAAATGAACTGGTTTCAAATTGTATGAAA
>MVQZ01000309.1 GCA_002067565.1 Methanobacterium sp. PtaU1.Bin242
ATACATATATCAAAAATGAGGATATCAAATTACCTGTTGCAGATATAAGGGGAAGACACCAAATTTTAGGCTATACAGACTATGCTGCTGTCTGGAGCGATGTGGATGAAAGACCAGTCTACTATCCCGAGAGATGTCAAAATTGCCAAACATGTGTGGTAAGGGAAAGATGCCCTACCAACGCCTACCAGGAGACATTAAACACCAGGAAATGTTTTGGTTGTGGGATGTGTACATATTCCTGTCCATACGCTGCATTTGAAATGAAACATGGAAAAATCCCTTTTAAAACAGACGATAAAATCATTGAGGTACCTATCATCTGCAGACAATCAGATATTAAAAGAGCCCGGGAGCTGGCCGATGAGCTTAAAAAAAGAATTCAAAATGGTGAATTTTACATAAAACAATGGTGAAAACATCAAAGCATAATTGTAATCTTTTCTGATTTATTAAATGTCAGAAGTTTAAGATTTCCGATTATCAAATATCCTGATTTAAGATTAATTTATCAAATATCCAGAAGTTTGATAATTTCATTATCCATATAATTCCTGTTCTTAAAAGAAACCTCAAATATAGTTATATCTGATCGTTTTTTCACATTCTGGATAAATTTATGCTTTGATTTTTGATGAATGACTGCTATAACTGGTTTTTCACTATTCATGGTTGATTCAATCTCTCTTTTAAATTTTTCACTTGCAAGTTCCATAGGAGCTATTTCATCTATTAATATAAAATCAACATCTTCTAACGCTTTCTTCAGAGCTTTTACACCTACTTGATCCAGATCCTGCAAGTTAATCCTGTATTTACCAAATTTAGGTCCTTCACCATCCACACTGGCCAGGACACCCTTCAGGCCGTTCTTAATGTCTATGATGTTGAAACCTATTCTTTTACCTTCATATCTTATTTCTGGAGTGTAAACTCCCCCTACCTTATAACCGTTGGTTTTAAGTTTATCTTTAATTTTGTTCAATATTGAAGTTTTCCCCACACCAGGAGGTCCGGTTATCAGGATATTCAAACGTAACATGCTCCTATACTTTATAAAATTAGAAAATAGGCTATTAGGAATATAGTTATCCCCAATTTAATGAAGTTAAAGAGGGGGTATAACTGGAGAAGATAATAATCCCAAAGATAAATCCTATTAAAAGTGCAACCACCAGAAACAGGACAATTGGAAGCATCCCTCCTGAACTTTCCTTCTCTTCATTATGGTTGTCATATTCATCTTCGTATCCTGTGTTTTCAGGGTATACTGGGCCATCGTCGAAGAATTGTTCATCTTCCTCATCATAATATTCCCCCCGGATATATCTTTTCTTCAGGGGTTTGTATTCTGATACAAAAAGCTCCATACCACAATGGGGACAGTAACTGTCATCCTTTCTTATATGACCACCACAATTTTTGCAGACACCCATTTGCAATTACTCCACAAATAATTATTATTCGTATAAATAATACTGGATTGATATAAACAACCCATTCTTAACTCTTTTAAGACTTTTTTGATGATGAATATTTAAATTTTTTTATTTAAAGAGATTTAAGTGAATCTAATAAAAATACCTATCTAATTAAGACTATGGAAATATTGCCAATTCATTGTCCTGCTTCTAAAAAAATTTATTGAACAGCATAATAACTATTTTAATGAATTTTTTATAAGCATATTGGGTTATGGATACTGTGGGTAAAACTGTCCCTTAACAACCATAATATTGATAAGAAAGAACTAAAAAAATTGCTATCATGAATATTACTTCAGGATCTGCTGTGGGATCTACGTAAAATATAATTTCAACCGTTATACTTCAGGGATGAGTTTCAGAGAGCTATAACTTTATAATCAACTCAAAAAAGTGGTTAAATTAAATTTATAAAACCTAAATTTTTGGCATAATTTATTGCTTCATCCATCTCCTGACTATGTATAAATCTGGAGATATCATCATGCCCACAAGCCCCATAAACAGGCCGGTACTGCCCCATGATATTTAAAACCACTTTTTTACCTAAATTATCATGTATCCATTCTAAAATAGGTTTAGTACAGCATTCAAGATGATTTGGAAGCACCAAATGCCTGATTATCATATCCCCTGATTCCCATGCCAGTTTATGGTTTCGGGTCACTGTTTCCCAGTAATCAGGAACATGGGAAAGTCTCAATGCACAACTATCATTACCATACTTAAAATCAGATAGATATATATCCACAACCCCATCCAAAAGCTTCATAGCCTCCAGAGACATGTAAAAGTTGCTGTTCCAGATTATCGGGATATTCTTTTTAATTAAGCCTGTTGTTTTTAGAATATAATGTATTTGAGGATTAGGATCTCCCCCTACAAAGTTCACGTTACGTGAGCCTTCTCTTTTTCTTCTGTCAATAATATTTGCCAGTCTTTCTTCGGATAACATCATCCCATCTTCAGGATGCTGACTTATATCCCAGTTCTGGCAGTAAACACACTGAAAGGTACAACCCGTGAAAAAAACCGTATGACTTGGTACTAAAACAGCCTCCTCACCAATATGCAGGAATTCAGAGGCAATTCTAGCATCTTGAACTCCACAAAATCCCTGTTCATTCCAGCGGTTTACTCTACATCTTCTCTGGCAGAAAATGCAATTTTCAAATATTTTCTCTGCAATTTTTATTTTTAAATCCAAATAGGAAAAAAGAGGTTTTTCAGGAATAGAATCCAGAGTAAAGGAGAAAAGATCATGATAATTTTCTCGGATTTGCTCATGTTCTCTCCACAATTTTTCCCAAGTCTCTTGCTTATCTGCAGATATAAAAGAAGATTTTTTAGAATTTGAAAGTTTCTCTCCTTTTAAAACCTGGAAGTAATGATTAAGAACAGTCTGCAAACTTCTCGGATAATTATTTTTATTATTATCCCCACCACTATTCAACTCAACCTACAACCCTTAATTTAGATACCAAAATAGGAGGTACCACAAAGGAACCTATCTGCCTGGTCTTTTTTGATGTTGCAGAGGCCTTACTAAAGGCTTCAAAAACATTACCGGATATCATTGCCTTTTTAACTGGATAAGTTAACTCACCATCCTCAATTTTAAAAGCATTCATGGCTTCCACTGAAAAATCACCAGATATGGGATTGGCCGTATGAGCCCCTAACAAATTGGTGACCAGCATACCATCTTTTATCTGAGAAACATCATTTAAATCTTCAAAATCAAGCATGAAATTACTAAAGCCTACTGAAGGCATATCTGCAAAGGAGGATCTCATACCATTTCCTGTACTATGAACACCCGCCTTTTTGGAGGTGTATAAATCATAAATAAAATTTTTAAGAATTCCTTTCTCAACCAAGGTGGTTCTTTGGCTGGGAGTGCCTTCCCCATCACTCTTAGCCGTCATAAGACCCTTTTTAAGTGTTCCATCATCATATATGTTAAGTGATGGTACTAAAACCTGTTCACCAACTTTATCCGCATATACGGATCTTCCTCTCTGCACATTATCTGCATTAAATGCATTGGCAAATGTATAAACAAGCGCTGCTGCAGCATTATAATCAAATACAACATCCATATCCCTTGTATCTACAGATTTACCTCCTCTTGAATCACGAGCAATCTGGCAGGCTTTCCTGGAAATTTCTTCTGGATCTATATCCAGATATCTGGACGAATCTGACTCATGTGCTGTGGATACACCCTCCCCATCGGCAATATTTACTGATATGAACCCTGAAAAGGCAGTAGATAGGTCTTCAGCGAATACGCCGTCAGAATTAGTAATAACTGTATTAAAGCAGCCTGAGGATACTCCGCCAGAAGTTGGTTGGCATCCTTCCTCCACAGCAGCATTTATCATGGTTTTGGCGAATTCCACAGTATCTTCCACATCCAGATATCTGATCTTTTGATCATAAATTCCACTGACTTGAGGATACTGACTTTTAGATGCAAGAACAAAATTTTCATCAACTACGTTACATTTGGCATTGAAAACAGCGTTTTCTGCTGTTTGTTGAAGTTTGTTAAGGTCTGTGGTGTAGGCAAATCCCATTTTACCCTCATGGATTACTCTTATTCCCACCCCATAAGAGGAGACTTTCTTGGCAAAATCCACCTGATCATTCTGTATATCAACATCAACTTTTTCTTCTTTTTCCAGGAAAACTTCAGCTTCTTCAACATAATTAAGCACAATATCCAGGGCTTTTTGTGCAATTTCTTCTGTTATTTCCATCATATACATCTAACCCTCCCTATTTTAATATAAACTTCTCTATTGCTTCTACCACTCCATCACCATAGGAATTTTCTGTTACATAATCTGCCAGAGCCTTAAGCTCCTCATCAGCATTATTAACCGCCACCTTCATCCCAACTACCCTTAAAAATTCAATATCATTCTCACTATCCCCAATAGCCAGAATTTCATCCATCGATATGCCCAGATCAGTGGCTAATATCTCCAGAGAGGAACCTTTATCCACAGTGGGATCTGTTAGGTGTATAGCAAATTTGGTATCATACACCTCCACATTAAAATCCCTTAATATATCCTTAACCAGCTCTTCTTCAATGTTTCTTTCTACAGCAACTTCAGAAATCCTCTGATCAGAAAATTCCACCTTTTTAACCTTGAATCTGGACCTTAAAAATTTATAAGCCCTTTGACATTCCTCAATATTTCCCAGTACCTGTATTTTTCCATGGGATTCAATTACACCACCATTTTCAGCCACCAATCCACCAGAAGTGCCGAATAATATGGCCATTGTTTTAGTTGCACACATTATATTACCAGTAACGATAATAACCGGGATGCCCCTATCTTCAGCTTGACGTATGGCTTTAACCGCGTTTAAACATATTTTTCTATTTTTATCAGTTATGGTACCATCAACATCGAGTGCTATGGCCTTCAGTTTTTTTTCACCAATCACATTTAGACCCTCATTATGATCTCCTGTAACCCCTTCATATAACCAATTTACA